>JAICIM010000052.1 GCA_025928885.1 Ktedonobacteraceae bacterium
CCCGGAAAGCGATCCATCAAGAACATCGTCAAAACAACGATGGGCAGCGAGAGGACAATGCCCAGGATCAGGATATTGCGTTTCCGCGTCAGTTCCGCTCGTTTGCGCTGGCTGCGCTCCTCTTCTTGCCGGGCCGCCTCCGCAATAAACGCCGTCCGTGGCTGCGACTGTACACTGCTCGTCTCTCTGGCTGTGACCGGAGATGAAGCAGGGGTTTCAAGTCTCCCAGGCTGATCGAGCGGCGTGGCCTTATATCCCACCGCATCGACCTTCTGTACCATCTGCTGTAACCCTGTTTCTTCGGGTTGATACGTAACAGTAGCTCGCTCGGTCGCCAGATTAACCTGGGCATCAAGCACGCCCGGCACCTTCTTCAATCCCTTTTCGATGCGCATGGCGCATGATGCACAGGTCATTCCCTCTATGGCAAATGCGGCGGTCGCCTCCGCTGGTTTCTGCTCTGGCACGCTCAAGGGCAGCGCTTTATAGCCAACGGCCTCGACTTTATGGATAAGCTGCTCCGGCGTCGTCTGCGCGGAATCATAGGTTACCGTCGCCTGTTCGGTTGCCAGGTTCACCTGCGCCTCCGCCACGCCCGGCACCTTCTTCAGCCCTTTTTCAATGCGCATTGCACACGATGCACAACTCATTCCCTCTATGGCAAAGACGGCACGATCACACTGCTCCTCGTTTCCGCTTTGTTGATATGTTATGGAACCTCTGGCTTCTGTCGCCATCGCGATCACCTCATACTCTTTGAACAATCTCCTGACAATTCCCTACCCCCCTGGGGTGGGTATACAGTAAGTATATATCAAACTGGCTCACTCTGTCAACACGCCGCCGTTTGCGCTCAAGATCCAGCAGAGAGCAAAAAAAGGGGCAACGAGATGGATATCTCGCTGCCCCTCCTGCATAGTGGCTATTTTGCGACTGTATAACCCGCGTCGTCCAGCGTCTCCTCGATCTGCGCCAGAGAGACGCTGTTGGGATCGTAGCGCAGTTGCACCGTCTTTGTGGAAATATCGGTATTCACTGCCTCCACGCCCTTCAACGCGCCCAGCGAGCCGTTAATCGTCTTGACACAATGCTCACAACTGACATCGGGAACTGAAAGCACGATCTCTTTTGTCTCAGCCATAGAGGTTCTCTCTTTCTCTATCACATTTCATAACTTGTTTTTCAGGAGAAGAGCCATTAGCTCTTCTTCCCATACCCGGTGGGTGTGGGTAAAGAAATTATAGCATATCATGCCATAATCAACAAGTCTGTTGTCATACAAGGAAGCAGGCGCTATTTTCCAACATAGGCTCAGCCGGTTTCGCTCTTTTTGAAAACCTGCTACAATGAACGGTATCTTGCGTTTTTTCAGCAAGTAGTACATGAAGAAGCTGATGTATGGGAAAGAAGTCCCGTATTTTTCAGCCACGAGAAGAGCGCGGCAAATTTTGTATTAGTATGGAGAGGAGAGTTTACCGTGAGTTTTGAACCTGATATTAATACATTTCGCACCGACCGTCCCGGCATCCGCAAAGTTCTGGGCGATCTGGAAGCTGAGATCATGGAGCTGGTCTGGCAACGTCCGATTGATCAGGGAACGACGGTGCGCGACATTTTTGAGGTTCTCTATGCCCGGCGGCACCTTGCGTATACAACTGTGATGAATACGATGACGCGATTGGCAAAGAAACAATTGTTACGCGTCGAGAAAAAAGAGCATGGCTATATTTATTATCCAACCAGCACACAACAAGAGTTCGTTTCTCGTTTCGTTGGCCGCATTCTAGAGGACTTATTTGTCAGCTTTTCAGGAGAGACAATGGAGAGTATCAAAGCGCTACAGAGACAGGAACAGCCCACGCAGGCACAACAGATACTTGATGAGATTACACGTCGCCGTACACTGGAGGAGGACCAGTAGTGCATACCTTGCTTGGCCTCTCAAGCATTCTTCTGGTTTTTCTTAATGGGTGCATCCATCTCTATATGCTCCGTTCTCTGGCTGATTGGACGCTGCGGCGCGTTATGCAACTTTTTGTGCTATTTATTCCTTTCTTCTCTCTTGGCGTCAACGCGCTCCATCCCTTTCTGGGCCATGATTGTTTTGTTGGAATGCCTCCCTGGAGCGAACTGCTGGAGGTGGCTCTCCCTTGCGGCATGCTGGCGATCGTATTTGGAGCATTTTGCTGGGGCATGCTGCGCTGGTTATTTATGCTGCATCTGGTGGCACGCCGGGGCTTCCCAGCCAACACGGATCTCGAACTGATTAGCGAGCGGCTTTGCAAACAGCTTAACCTGCGTCGGCCTCGCCTCCTGCTCTGCGTGTATCACGGCCCTCTGGCATTCACCTGCGGCGTCTTTCGACCAACGATCCTGCTCTCTTCCTGGATGGTAGAGCAGTTGGATCAGCAGGAGCTTGAAGGGGTGCTTGCACACGAATTAAAGCACGTCGCTCGCAAAGATTACCTCATCGTCCTACTTGCGACAATCTTGCGTGACGCCTTCTTTTATATCCCCACAAGCTGGATTGTGTATCGCCAGATCCAGCGCGAAAAGGAAATCATTTGCGATGATCTGGCTGTTGAGGCTACCCATCGTCCGCTGGCGCTTGCATCCGCACTCGCAAAAGTGTGGATGCACGCCACCGATACCACCAATACCGTAAGCTTCAGCGGAGCGCAACCGCTTGCCGAGGCTCACACCACGATCCACACGCGTATCCAGCGCTTGATGAGCAGGCATACCCCTGCCCCCTCTACTCAACATGCTTCCGCCATGACCTTTCGAGCCAGCATAGCAACATTATTGTCACTGCTTGCGGTGCAAAGTGCAAACTTCATGCTCGTGCTGGTCCTGGTAGGCTGTGTCCCCCTCTCTCTGCTCGAAAATTTGCCCTGACCTCACTTCTCTATTACGGGCTAATGCAAACACGAGAAGCCCCTGACACCTTTCCTCCTGCATCGTCGTGTCATCTGGGTGCTTCTACTGAAATTATTACAATCAAAAGACATAAAAAGGCGAACTATGCCGCAACAACTGGAGCAGAGTGCATCGCGTGGGCGTCTCATTGCACGACCGGGAGACCTGGTAGGCATCTCATCTTTGAGGTGATATACTACGCGTGTGGGTATTGATGAGTAGCTCCGTTTGTCACGGAGAAAGAGGCAGCCTGCCGGGTCGCAACATCGATAGGGCTGCATATTCTTCTGGTTCTCCTGTCAAGGTTTCGCCATTGTGCAGAGAACCGACGCGAACACGCTGAAATTTGAAGAGGTCAGGTTCTTAACAATGACGAGGGTATTGCCGGAAGTTACCGTGTACACAGGGCCGATGGGTGCTGGGAAAACAACACGCCTCTATGGTAAGATGGGCGAACTGACTCACCTGGGCATTCCTTATGAGGCATATAGGCCAGGGGTGGATATTCGAGACGTGGTGATCGCTCCTCGCGGCTATGTCATGAGTGCAAACGCGGCTCTCACTCCCAACTGTACCACCGTCGAATGGCTTGGTGATATTCCGGTTGAGGAGCTGACGTTGCGCGGTATCAAGACGATTTTTCTGGAAGAATGGTTCATGTTTGGCTTTGATCAGCAGCGGCGACCCATCCCAGGTCTCTATCGTGACATTATGGGACGGTGGGCTTTGGCCGGGATTGAGCGCGTGTATGCGGCAGGACTTGATCAAGGCGCGAGCGGCAATCAGTTTAGCTTGATGGTAGATGCTCGCAGATATGGCGCAAAAGTGGTCGTGTGTACGGCCAGGTGTGAATATCCAGTCAATGGTACACGCGATCCCAAATGCGGACGTATCGCTCGCAATAGTCAAATTTATGATGTCCGTGACAACCGAGCTTTTGATATGGAAACCTTACCCGACCTGCTGCCCGAAGGGTTGCGTCCCCATGACCGATATCGTGCCGTGTGTACGGAACATCTGTTGTTGCCCGCAGAACAGACAAAGCCATTTGATCCCATACAAATCTAGAAGACTCCCTAAAGAAGGTTCCTATCCCCTGCCTGTTCAACTTCCATCCTTATCTCGCTGTAGTAATTTATGGTATTTTCGCTATGATCGCCTGGAGCTGAACATCGTCAGAGATCCCCTGGCCGACACGGTTGATCAACTCATTCAGAAAATAGAACCGCTCGCCATGCTGTGTGTGGTTTGAGCAGCTTGCCGTCTATACCCGCATGAAGCCGAAAGACTGACTGACCTACCACATCGCCAAAAAGAGTGCCAACAGCAAACAATCCACACACGTTTCCTCGATCTTCCGCCCTCCATCGTTCCGACAAGAGAGCATATGAAAAGATAATGAAACCGCTTCCTAAATCATTGCAATTGTTCGAGTGCTATGGTACTCTAGCAGTGAAGAGTTTTTAGCGCAGTGTTCGCGCCGATTTGCGCCTGTGATGGGCTGCGATCATTGGCGAGATCCTTGCGCTCCTTGTGCCTGATCCTCAAAGATGTGTGAGGTCCTTTCCTGCTCATCGTCTTCGATCGCAAGGAACTGATAGTTCCTTTCCGCTCTTTCTGCCGTAGGACAGTGGAGCGGCGAGAGATCAGCTCATGCGCTCGACCGTTTTCCACTCTTTCCGCCGTAGGACGGCAGAGAGGAGACAGACAGAAAGTAGGATTGCAGGATGGCCGTGTCCTGGCTGCTCGCGAGCAATCTTGCCAGCAGGGAAGCGGTGCGATCGGGTCCCGGTTCGTCGCCCGATGGTTGTCTCTCGGCTCCTGTGCGCTGGAACGCTGCGATACGGAGAAGAGGGAGTAGGCGCGGTTTCTACTGCGGCCAGATGAACCTTGAACTACCAGGGAGGAGGCAATCTGCCAACGTCGTCCGGGCGAAACTACCCGGTTAAGGAGGTGGCGCTGGAACTTAAAACTACAACTTAATAGGCAGGCAGAAAGAGTAAGCAGTTCCAACGTCGAAGGGAGGCAGGGTCATGAGAGGCCCTGTCAGCAACACACCTGGCGAATCGCTCGCCAGCCGTCTGTTCAGGATGTCGGCTTTGTTGATCCAGGCCGGGAAGAAGGACGCGTCGCCCGTGGCTATTCGCAGGATCATCATGGTCCTGGAAGCGGCGGCGCTGGTCAGCTTCTTGGAGTTCGGGATCTTCATGGTGCTGGTGGGAGGTGGACACCCCGCCTCCTGGCAGGTCTCGTACGCCTACTACTGGATGATGATGCCGGTTGGGATCAGTATGACCCTTGCGACAGCCATCATCCAATACGTGGACAAGAACGACGACCGGCTGCCCGACCTGGACAGTTCTGCCCGGTGGGGGATCAGTTCTGCCTGGTGGGGAATCCTCAAGACTGCCGCGAAGACGGTGGGGGTGGGCCTACCAGTCGGCCTCTACATGGCTTCGCTCATAAAGAGGGTGGGCCTCGAGATCTCCTCGTTCATCGGCGTGCACGGGCTCGTGCAAAACGTGGCCCTGCAGACCGTGGCCCTGCCCCTGTCCGCCGTCTATGGCACCCTAACCAACACCTGGTGGGTGGCACTGGCGACCAGAAGCAAGGACGTGGAAGTCCAGGACACCCTTGCCAGGTTCCTGGGGCGCTCGTTCTGGCAGTGGCTGATCAGGCCGTTCATCTCTGTCGATGACCCGTCGTTGCTCGGGGTGAACACAGACGATGACCCGGTACTGGCCAGGGTGAACCCAGTACTGGCCAGGGTGAACCCGGTACTGGCCAGGGTAAACTCGGTACTGGCCAGGGTGACCTTGGTACTGGCCGGGGGACCCCTGGTGCTGTCCGTCATGATCTCGGGTCTATCCGGTGTGATCCCGGGTCTATCCGGTGTGATCTCGGGTCTATCCAGTGTGATCCCACAACAGGGGCTGCTGGCCCTGCTGGGGCTGCTGGCCCTGCTGGTTGAGCAGGGCCAGCGGTTCGCGCGAGGAAGGCGTGGCAGGATCGTGCCGACCAGGGACAGGTCGCGTATCCACATGCCGATGCGCGTCCTGATCTCCCCTGTTGAGGCCAAGAAGTGGGCCGCAGGCCTGACGGATCGGCAGGTCAAGATCTTCGTCTGGTCGCTGCTGCTCCTGGGTCTGGTTTTGTTCCTGCTACCCTTGGCATTGGTGGCGATGCTTTCGAGCAAGCTCGGAAGCTGGTTCGTGGTCCCGGCCGCCATCGTGGGAGCAGAGGGGGCGAAGCTCATGATTGAGCTTCTCTCCAGCTGGGTCCAGTTCTTCGGTCGGAACGGGCGTCCGCCCAGGACCGAGGAAGAGTGGGCGGCGGTCTACCGGTTCGCGCTGCAGTTGCAGGTGCTGACGGTGCTCGACAACCTGCTCAACGTCGGACTTGCCAACGTGATCGCGCTGGGGATGAGCACGCTTCTGATGAGCAGGCTTCTGGGGAACCAGAAGGCGATCGTCTTCCAGGTGTTCTTGGGGGTGATCACCAACTTCACCGGTCAGCCGATCTCGGCTCTGATGTCTCGGTATGCCAAAACAGTTGACACCGAGAGGATGAACGCCGAACCGACTGACGCCTGACGAGTCAGGGGACTCTGACCCCATATGGGGCCGCCACTGGATGTGGCGGCCCCTTCCTTTTTGGCCGAGAAAATGGAGTTGGATGCCTCTTACGAGAATGTCCCTCAATCCCCCCTTGACAATTCTCCTCTTCGCTTGTATATTTCTTGTAAACGTTTCCATTCAATTTTCAGAAAGAGGTTGGCAATGCCAGCAAGTTTACGGGAGGTGGCGGACAGAGCCGGCGTTTCTTTAGCGACAGCTTCTCGTGCGCTCAACGGTAGGGGGGGCGTGAAACCGGAGACCCGTCAGCGCGTGCTGGAGGTGGCTCAGGAGTTACAGTTCTCCTTCAGTATGGCAGCACGCGGACTCGTGACAACACGGACCGAAACAATCTGCTATGTGGTCCATCAGAGGCATGTCCCTTTCGATGGTGATCCTTTCTATCCCATCATTATGCATGGGGTTGAGGCCGAACTGAGGCGGCATGACTATCACCTGCTGCTCAGCACAATTAGCGATGAGCAGTTTAAGGATGTCTCGACCTTTAAGCCTGTTGCTGAGCAGCGCGTGGATGGGGTGCTTCTGGCCGGGCCAGATATTTCGCCGCGCTTTATCCTGGCGCTGAAGCAGCTTGAGGTGCCTGTATTGCTGATCGATAATGTCCTGGAGAACGGGGCGATTGATGCTGTGTATAGCGACGATATCCAGGGGGGTCGTATGGCAACACGGCACCTGCTTGAACATGGGCATAGCAAGATCGTGGCACTGCTCGGTCCTGATGCGTGGGCCAGTTCGGCTCATCGCGGACAGGGCTATCGCGAGACGATGATGGCAGCTGGCCTGGTGCCGCAAATCTTCCACGCTGAGGATACGACGATAGAGACCGGCAGCAGTATGATGCAACAGGCCTTGCAGGCTGTGCCAGATCTGACGGCGATCTTTGCGGCTAACGATGCGATGGCGCTGGGGGCGATGCGGGTGCTGGCACAACAGAAGCGACGTGTGCCGGAGGATGTGGCAGTGATTGGCTTCGATGATACGATCTACAGTGCGCTGGTTGATCCGCCTCTGAGTACGGTGAAGATATTTAAGCACGAGATGGGACGGGCTGCGGCACGACGCATGCTGACTATGTTGACGGAAGAGGATGGAGGTCCGGCGATGCAAACGGTACTGGCGACAGAGTTAGTGCTGCGCCGTTCTTGTGGTTGTGAGGTTCAACCTCTGTAGGTTTCGCTGGATGAATAAAACAAAGAGAAGGAGGTGCAGGAGCCAGAAGAGAGGTCTATTTTTTAAGACTGTCCCATGATTACACAGAGAACCTCGTTACGCAAAGGTAGCATTGCCGTCATTGTCTCTCTGAGAAAGCGTATAGTGCAAAATTAGGAGGATTTAGCTATGGGCAGATCAGCAATGATGCTGAGAACTATGATCCACTACGGACTGCTTGTTCTGACGACGAGCATTCTGCTGGCCGCTTGCGGCGGCGCACCCGCCACAGGCTCGACGAACTCAAGCCAATCGATTACTTTTTGGGCTGCGCCCAATCCCCCGCAACAGGCGTTCTGGAGCGGTATGGCAAAACAATATATGTCTCAGCACGCTGATGTCAAGATTACGGTGAGGGCGATGCCGGAGTCGCCCAGTTCGGAAGCGGCCATTCAGGCAGCGCTGGCAGGCGGCACTGGCCCGACGGCCTCGGAAAATATCTTTACAGGGTTCGCCGGACAATTAATTAATGACCAGGCTATTGTGCCGCTTGACCAGATGCCAGGATGGAACGACCTCATCACGGCTCGCCATATGAATCAAAGCATCACCAGTTGGAAGTATAGCGATGGACATACCTACGTCCTGCCGATCTATACTAACGCCGTCCTGCTGGCCTGGCGTCTGGACCTCCTGAAACAACTGGGCTATGATCAACCTCCCCGGACCTATAGTCAGGTAATGGATCTAGGTACGAAGTTGAAGCAGAAATTCCCAGACAAGTTTATCTGGGCGCGTGGCGAACTGACACAGAATACCTGGTGGCAGCGCTGGTTCGACTTCTTCACCCTCTATGATGCCGCCAGCAATGGACAGAACCTGATCAGCGGCAACAAAGTCAGTGCCAATGACCAGAGCGCAATCAATACGCTGAGCTTTATAAGAGATCTGGCACAGAAGAAACTGTTGTTGACGCAAACAGCCAACGATCCCTTTGAGACAGGTACCAGCATGATGAGTATCATCGGACCCTGGCAGTTTACCTACTGGCAACAGAAATATCCGCAATTGAAGCTCAACAAGACCTATGTATTGGCACCTCCACCTGTCCCGGACAATTATCCTGCCGGGCAGGCCATCAAGACCTTCGCGGATGCTAAGGGCATCGTGATCTATAAACAGGCTTCAGCGGCGCAGCAACAAGCTATGTGGCAATTTGTTAAATGGGTTTTCTCTGATCCTGCGCACGATCTGCAATGGTTGCAGGCTACCGGCCTGCCATCTGCACGCGACGATCTGAGTTCTAATACGGTTTTCAAGGCGTATCTGGATCAGCATTCAGAACTGGCCAGTTTTGCACAAAATATTCCGAATGCGGTCCCACCGTTTACCACGCCAAAATATACCGATATCCAGGTGGCGCTAGGCGATGATGCAGTGATACCAGTTGTGAAAGGTCAGGTAGCACCGGATAAGGCCTGGGAAAATTGGAAGAAGGCAGTTCAACCGCTGCTTGGCTAGCCGCCCTGGGTTAAGGAACCAGACGGAAAGCTGCTCTGTCTGGTTCCTTAACCCTCACATAAAGGCAGCTTAGCATACCAGGAGAAGGCCAGAAAATGCTTTGTCCTTCCCCTGGCTTGAGGAACGTTTCCGATGACGGACACACAAAGTAAAGAGACAATCATCGAACAGGATCAATTGGTCCCGACTCTCTCAGTAACGAAAGCTGGACAACGCATTGCCAACCGCCAGCAGTGGCGGCGTTTCTTCAGAAATTTCTGGCTCTACCTCATCGCTATCCCGGTGCTGATGCTAATGGTTTTGCCCTATTTCTATCTCTTTGTACAATCGCTAGCACCCTGGGATCAGGTCGATAGCGTTTTTGTACCCAGCAGCCTCACCTTGCGCTCCTATGAGTGGATCTGGACTGGAGGCGGCTATGGTCTGCCGCAACCCTGGCTTCAAGCGCTGTTCAATAGCATGCTGGTCTCGATCGTAGATAGTGTAAGTATTGTAATTGTAGGGGCTATCGTCGGCTATGCCCTCTCGGTACTTCCCTTTCGCGGGCGTCGCTTCATCAACACGTTTATTCTCTTCCAGATGTTCTATCCGAGCATTATTTTGCTCGTGCCAACATTCCTGATTATTCGTATTACTGGACTCTACAATACCTACTGGGCCATGATTATTCCGCGCCTGGTCAGTTTGTGGGCCATCTTTATGTACACCAGTTTCTTTCGCTCCGTCTCCCCTGAGCTGATAGAGGCGGCACGCATTGATGGAGCGAGCGAGATACGCATCATTTTTCAGATGATGCTACCTATCGCACGCGGTATTACCAGCGTGATCTTTCTCTTCGTCTTTATGGAGCGCTGGACAGAACTCATGTGGGATCTGATTGTCGTCAAGGACCCGGAGACGCAAACGCTCAATGTGCTGCTCTCAACCTTATTTGGACCCTATCATTCCTTTCCCGGCCCCCTCTATGCTGCCGGGACCATCCTGACATTGCCGATTCTAGTGCTCTTTCTAGCGTTTAGCCGCAATTTTGTGAAGGGCGTACAGCTTGTTCTACGTTAAGAGAGGAAAAGAGCTATGGTTCTGCCATTAACAACGGTACGAGGCAAGCGCCACCCATTTAAGAAAGACTTGCAGGGTTGGACTCTGACCAGTCCTTATCTGATTTTTACTGCCATCTTTTTTCTGGTCCCATTGATCTGGAGTCTCTTTTTGGTGTTTCAGCGCTGGGACCTGATCGCACCAACGCCTGTCTTCGTCGGGTTGGCAAACCTCAAAGAGGCGCTGGCCAGCCCGCGCGTCTTACAGGCCTTGCTGGTGACTTACAAATTCATGCTGCTCTTTGTACCACTGGTGATGGCTGTCTCAATTGGCCTGGCGATGCTGGTACACCATTTGCCGCGTTACAAGCCGCTTTTTGCTGTTGGCTTCTTTCTCCCCTATCTGGCTTCGGGGGTCGTTCTCTCGTTAGTGGTACGAGGAGTAATTTCTTATAATAATACATTTGAGACGTTTCTACGTCATAGCTTTGGCGCATCGCCCGATTGGCTGAATGATGGCACGCTGGCAACACTCCTTATCACCCTGATGATGATCTGGAAATTTGCCGGGTATTATGCGCTGATTTTTTTATCGGGCTTGCAGGGCATCCCGGTGGACGTGTATGAAGCGGCATCGCTAGACGGAGCCAATGCCTGGAAGCAGTTCTGGCACATCACGCTACCGCTGCTCTATCCAGCATTCTATACAGTGCTGATCATTGCCGTTGGGCTGACTTTCTCGATCTTCACCGAACCATTTGTGCTCACCAATGGAGGGCCGCAGATGGCGACGCAGACCTGGCAGTTGGAGATCTATTACCAGGCGTTCAATCTCTTCCGCGCGGGTTATGGCGCAACGGTTGCCCTGCTGAATGCTGTGGCTACGCTGATCTCGATTTTGATAATTCGCTCCCTTGTTGAGGCCTGGGGACGCCGCAATGGTTGGGAGTAAAAGGAGAATGTTTATGATCGATGGAGTACAAAGACATATCCAGAATCCGCTGCTATTGCCTGAGCATGTCAGGCCGAGTATGGATGAGCTGGTGGTTGAGTGTGTATTGAATCCGGGGGCCTTTCGTTTCGCAGGAAAGATCGGGCTATTGCTGCGGGTGGCGGAGCGGCCTGTGCAGAATGAGGCAAGTGTCAAGACGGTTATTATTGATCCTGCGGCGCCAGGTGGACAGCGCATCCTTACCTTTCAGAAAGATGATCCCAATCTGGTCTGCACTGAGGACTCCAGAGGCTTTGTCTATCGGGGCCAGCCTTATCTTACTACCCTTTCGCATCTGCGACTGGCCTGGAGTGAAGATGGTTTGAACTTCAGGATAGATCCAACGCCAACGCTGCTGGGACAGGGTGAACTTGAGGCCTTTGGAATTGAAGATTGCCGGGTAACTGAGATTGATGGGACCTACTACTTGACCTATACGGCGGTATCAGTGCATGGCTTTGGTGTGGGTCTGATCAGCACTATCGATTGGAAGCATTTTACGCGGCACAGTATGATTCTGCCTCCCAATAATAAAGATTGTGCGCTCTTCCCACGAAAGATAGGCGAGCACTATTTTGCGTTGCATCGGCCCACGATGGAGGGCGCGGGTCGCAATCATATCTGGCTGGCACAATCGCCGGATCTGCTGTATTGGGGACAACATCGTCCTTTGATCAAGACGCGGCCCGGCATGTGGGATAGCACGCGTGTGGGGGCAGGAGACGCGCCGATTTGGACGGAGGCGGGCTGGTTGGAGATCTATCACGGGGCCGACGAAAATAATCGCTATTGCCTGGGGGCGTTGCTTCTTGATCTCAACGACCCGGGCAAGGTACTAGCCCGATCGGATCAGCCAATTATGGAGCCGATCATGGAGTATGAGGAGGTTGGTTTCTTCGGAAGCGTCGTCTTTACCAATGGGATGCTTGTCGAAGGGGATCGCATTCTGGTGTACTACGGAGCGTCGGATCAGGTGGTCTGTGGCGCGACACTCTCAGTACGTAAGATCCTCGCATCGCTGCATACACGGTGATGGTTGCTGAGCGCAACTTCTGAGTACCCCTCTACTGCTATGAGAATGCTTCGCAGCCCATGGGCTTTCTTCGGGAAGATATGAGTCATGCCGAACTTTTTCCATGTGGCTCTCGTCCACCTCAGCACCTGCGAGCAGAAATCGCCGCAAAAAAATCCGGGATGACTCATAGAATCTCGCATAATAATTTTTCCGGGCAGTTCAGAGGAAAGTGGCCAGTTTCATGGTGGGATGTACACCTGGTGACAGCCAGCGTAGTGCTACCCCTTATGGGGACGAAATAAAAAGAACCTGCAATGTCACAGGTAAACTGTGACAGGCTTCTCTTATAATGAGAAAACTATATCATTTCTATTTTGCCAACTGGGGGACGCCTTCGTCCTGCTTCCCTCAGAGAACGTTTCGTCTGGTTGCCTCGTTTTTGAACAGAGTTAGAGTCAGCCGCGAACAGTTATGTGGGAAAGCTTGCCACTCTTGCATCTAAACAACCATGATGCCGCGTCTTTTTATTCTGAGAAGCGGGAAAAATATCCTGAGAAACGTCACTAATTTTTACTAGGAAGGAAAGAGAGGAAAGTTCCTATGAAAACGATGGAAGGAGCTTCGTGCTTCAAGAGGCGTCTCAAACTCGGCTTTGTCATCAAGATTCTGACAATTGTTGCCTGCTCTCTGGCAATGTTTTTTATGGCACCATCAGTGACACACGCGAATAGGAATGATGATACGCAAGCTTGCGCCGCATCCAGTACCGTCTTTTGTATCGCGCCCGAGCAGCCACAGAACAATCCAGACAACAATTCTGCTTGCGGCACCGGGCAACAATACTATACAGGAAATGATGGTGTTGCGAATATCGCATGGACCAATACCTATGGGAATCTCCATTGCTTGACCGTTGTCTGGGATCTGAGTACCTATGCCCATGGCGCTGTCGGCCCTCTTACTACCGGCTCGTGCAACGCCTCGATGTATGTCCCTATTCATCATGCCACGGCGAAGCTTATCTATGGCTTGGTTATCAATGGTCAAAGAACTGGGAATATCTTTGGGGGCGCCATCGATCAGAGCCAATATAGCGATGGGGCCTTTGTGTTTATAGGCCATCTGAACCTGCATGCAGGTGATAACGTAGGAGTCGTCCTTGAGGATGATATTGGAGGCATGTATGGTGCGCAACTTGGATGGGGGACAGATGCATCTCACTCACTGAAGTTGACTTGCTAGGGAATTTGGCCGAAGGTTCAAACGAATCAAGTCCAATGATCGGAAAGCAGGCTGAATCGCGCGGACAATGTAGAAACCATGACACTCTAGAATGAGGCGGGTGGTTTATGACAATAAGATAACGGTTCCACAAACTGTCCCCTCATTTCCCTATTCAGCTATTCGTCCAACTAATATGCTTGCCTGGATACTTCTTTCTCTCTATTCTCTCTCTTAAAAACATAAGAAAGGAATCTTTGTATGAGGAAATGGTTCAAGCCTAAGCTCCTGGTTATGTTCCTACCAGCGCTCGCGGCGCTGATCGTGCTGCCCTTCTGGACGAGCAGCACGGCGTATGCCAATACGGATAGTATCGCGTCTGGTACTCTTCCCTGGAACAATGCCAACGGTAACGGAGTAAGCACGCCTTTTCAGATGGCAGCCATCAGTTCGTTCTTGTCGGGAACCCTTGCCTGTCCCAATATGCTTCAAAGTGTCCCCAATCATGGCACACCTACCTTGCAGATCTGGTTGATCGAGGATTCACATGGAGGCCGTCTGGATGCTTCAGGAGAAACCCATTGTACCCAGACACAGACTCCCTGGTCCCTGGCGGCTGGACAAAATCCTGCTGGTCACTACCATCTCTGGGTGAATTGTCATTGGGGAGGCTGCGGCCACGATGTCAAGGTCTCCTATAGCGTTGATACCAAAATCGCTGCCCCTGCGAATAACGCGCTCACGGCTGATCAGTTGCTCAACCAGACGCTCAAAACTCAAACGCCCAAACCAGCCCAGGCTAATGCGGTCCACGCGGGCTGGGCAACCAGCGCTTCTCCTGGTACTGGCCTCTTCCCAAGCAGCAGCATACAGAGCAAAATCGCAGCTGATGCTGTCGTTGCCTGTAACAACCCGGCTGGTACTCTCAGGATGTCGATTAAGATTTCCCCCAACAGTGCGCTTAATCCAAACAAGGTTCTCAACTCCACCAACCTCTCCTGCCAGAGTGGAAGTGGGCATACCGATGACCTGAGTGTGAGTACCGATATGGGCTTTATCGTCACCTTTGACAATGCTACCAATACCGGCAACTGGGCTGTCAAATATGTTGCCTCTGCTGATAAGCCTCTACCGACACCACCCAGTAATCCTCTACCGGCACCACCCTCCGGGGGTGACACTCCCCCATCCCAACAAATGCCGTTACCGGCACCACCCTCCGGGGGTGACACTCCCCCATCCCAACAAACACCTTATGATTATTGCGCCCTCGGATACAATGGTAGCGGGGCAGCCGATGTTACTACCGTTTGCGCACAAGGATCAACGTCAGGTTTTGACTACTGTGTAACAGGCTATAACCATGCTAATCCTCACGCTCATGCTGGAGAGGCAAAATCGGTGTGTTCCTGGTATTCACAGTCCCAACCTACATCGTTAATAAGTCCAGCAACGGCCTTATATTGTAAAGATGGGATAAATAGCGGAGGGCAGGGGATCATACAATCAGCAGGCATCCCAATTAACGCTCACACAGATTGCTCAGATGCGTCGAGTGCTGGGAGCCTGAATGACTGTATCGCCGGCTACGTTCTGGATGATTGGCAGAAAGATGATCTGAATGAAACGTTCACGGATCAAGTAAACAGACTGAAGCAAGAAGCTACGACCATAGGGCCATGTGGCTCCTATCACGGATAATTACTTGCTTTTGCCTTCCAACATGATGGAAATGGGGAAGGGATACCTGTGGCGTTGATCATCGCTAAAGTTCATCGTCACCATTTCAAACTGCTCAGTATCACACTGGATGAACTGGTAGAGCAACGAACCAGTTCATCCAGTGTGATACTGGTAGAGCAACTCTGCTTAGATACAGCCTATGACTCGACTCTTGTCTACAAAGGGCTGCATCAGGGTGGCTGCTTGCACTTCATTTGGAAGAGTGCGTATAATTTCCGTAGTACCTATCGTCTCTCCTATCTCATCAAAACAAAGGAGTTTCTGATGATCATTTGCTCTTGAAACCTTTCACCACCACAGTTTCAGACCAGCATGCTTGATCTTCAGATCCGCTCACTCTTCAGGACGCGTCACGCAACGGTGCGTGATGCAAGATGTTTTAGCAAAAAGGAGTGGCCGACGATGACCGAACCACGTTTTATCAAATTCTATGAGACAACATTACGTGACGGCGAACAAACCCCCGGTGTCAACTACTTTCCCCAGGAGAAACTCCAAATTGCACTCGCTTTAGAAGCGATGGGCTTTGATACACTCGATTGTGGCTTTCCCGCCTCCTCTCCTGGCGAGTTTGAGGCCGTTCGCCTGATCGCCTCGAAAGTGGAACGCTCTGAAGTCTGCGCGATTGGCCGCGCGGTGAAATCAGATATCGATACAGCCTGGGAAGCCGTCAAAATTGCTCCCAGATCTGCTATCCAGCCATTTGTGAGCGTCTCCCCCTTACATCGCAAAGCCAAGCTGGGCAAGACGCGCGAAGAAGTACTGGAGATGGCACGAACGGCTGTAGCCCACGCCCGTACCTATACTGAAAACGTCGATTTCGCGCTCGAAGATACCACACGCACCGAGCATGATTTTATCCTCGAAGTTTGCGCCGCTCTCGTCAAAGAGGGGGTACGCTTTGTGACGCTCTGCGATACAGTGGGCTATGCCCTACCCTGGGAGTTTGGGCAACTGGTCGCGGATGTCCGTAAAGAGTTTCCAGGGGTGCGCATCTCTGTCCACTGCCATAATGATCTTGGGCTGGCCGTTGCCAACGCCTTAGAGGGACTCCGCAACGGGGCCGAGCGCGTCGATACCTGCATTAACGGGCTAGGGGAGCGAGCAGGGAATGCCGCAACCGAAGAGGTTGTGATGGCCGTACGCACCCGCTCCGCTGATCTCGGCCTCGATGTGAGCGTCGATACCACAAAGATCACCGCGACCAGCCGCCTGGTTGCCGATCTTTCCGGCATGACCGTGCAGTGGACCAAGCCTGTCGTTGGTCGCAATTCGTTTTCGCACGGAGGAGGCATTCACCAGGATGGCGTGCTCAAAGATGCCCGCACCTATGAGATTATGACCCCCGAATCAATCGGCCTCACCTCCGCCGACCGGCGCATGCACGTTGGCAAGCTTTCGGGCCGCGCTGCCCTCGCCGCGCAATTGCACGAACTGGGCTACGATCTCACAGCAGAACCGCTGGGCCGTGCATTCAATATGGCCAAACTCCTGCTCATGAAAAAGCGCGAACTGGAAGAGCTGGACCTGCGTTACATCGCTGAAGCAGCTATCACAACCCCCGCTCAGTTAACAACCGCCACTACAGAAGCTGGCAGTTCTTAGTTTCGTCTCTCACAGGCCAGCGATCTCAACAACATGTACAATGGAGATCGTTGGCTTTGTCCACTCGTCTCATTCACCTATCCCTCTATTGCTCACCAATCCATTTAGATACATACAATAGAAATTTTTTGTATGTTATACTAAATGATGTAAGCTATCTCTATTGCGATAGTTTGTCCTTCTTAATGTATCTACTTAGCTTGTTCAATTTGCAGTAAGAGCACTTGATCCATTGTGTCACGCTCTTACACTGCAAGCATGGGTATTGGAGAATGGCATGAAAGCTTTGTCAGGATGCTGGCAACCACTGTTCGCACGGCTGGCTGCTCTAGCTGCTGCACTGGTATTGCTTCTAGGGATGGGAACATTCGCGCCAGTACAGGCGAGTTCTACCACCCACGCTGCGGGAAGTACCTGTCAGTTGCATTCACCACAAGGAACCGTCCAACACGTTATCTACATCGATTTCGACAACGTACACCTGTCACGAGATAACCCTAATGTTCCCTCTGATCTGGAGCAGATGCCCAACCTCCTCAACTTCATCAAAACCAATGGCGTCATGCTCTCAAACAACCACACACCGCTCATCGCTCATACTGGCGACGATATTTTAACCTCGCTCACCGGCGTCTACGGCGATCGTCACGGCCAACCGGTCAGCAATAGCTACCGCTATTTTAAACCCGACGGCACTACCTCCTCAGCTGGCACCTTCGCCTACTGGACTGCTCCCGTGAACGACAACAGCCCGGCACCAACCGACACAACCTTCACCATGTTGAGCGCGGACGGCAAGAACGCTCCCGCCCCCTGGGTGCCATACACACGCTCTGGCTGCGACTTCGGTTCGGCTGGAACGGCGAACACCGTGCTGGAAAATATCGGCGTTGACATCCCGACCGTCTTTGGTGCCAATTCGCCCGAAGCGCAAGAGGTGAAAAGCAATCCAGCTCAGGCCACTGGTGACTTCGTTGGTATTGGCATTCACTGCGCACAGACCAGCTCCGTCTGCGCATCTGGGCGACCAGACCTGCTACCAGACGAGCCGGGCGGCTATAACAACTACAAAGGTCTCTTCGGCCACAAATATGTTGCGCCAGTAATCAGCCCCAACGGGCCTCTCACCGATCTCGATGGCAACGTCATCCAGAACGCCAAC
>JAICIM010000480.1 GCA_025928885.1 Ktedonobacteraceae bacterium
CGGGGCAGGCTATTTTCTGGGGCAAAATTATGAACTGGTCGATCAATATATGGGCGATGCGGGCAAGATCGTGCTGGGTATCCTCGCCGTTCTTGCTGTTATCCTCTATGTTGTGCGGCTCGTTCAACAGATGCGAAAAGAAGAACAGAAACGTGCTGCCGCATCCGTAAACGCACAGGCCGCCCAATCTTTCTCTGTGTCTCAACAGCAAGTATTGGCAGAAATGCAGACGCAGCAGATGCAGATTCAGCAGGCAAGCTGGCACGATATGCACACACACTCGTTGCCTGTTCTGCAGCAGCCACAATCCCAGCAGGAGGGCGAGGTGCCGCAGTTGCCATTTCCCCAACCGCAGTTCCCGTTTCCACAGTATGGACAACCACCACAGGAACAGTAAAAAGCAAGGGAGTTGATGCCTATTCGTTATTGGCATCATTCCCCTTGCGTCCTGGCAGGTTATTGGGCAATAAATTCTCTAGCGAAGAAGCGCAAGGAATCCAGGTCCAGTATATCGACGAAGCCGAGGATGACCTCTTGAACACCAGCAGCTTCCATTGCGGCCAGCCCTTTACGGATAGTGTCAGGGCTGCCGATGAGCGTGGTGTTCATGCGGCTGCCCATATGGCGGAAGAGAGCCTCTGGTATTTTTGCCCTTGCCTGTTCGTCGGTCTCTCCGATGGAACAAAAGCCAGTGACGGTGCGATGGATGCTCTCGTAATCGCGTCCAACGCTTTCGCAGTGCTGTTTGAGAACGGCAAATTTGTGCTTGATCGTCGCCGGATCGCCGTTGATATTGCAGGCATCGCCATGTTGCGCCACCAGCTTGAGCGTGACCTGTTCGCCGCCTCCACCAATCAGTATGGGAATATGCGGTTTCTGTACCCCTTTGGGCTGGTTGATGGCCCCATGAAGCTGATAATACTTGCCCTCAAAGACGGCCTCCTCCTGCGTCCACATTGCTCGAATCACCTGCACCGCCTCGCGCAGATGGCGCAGACGCGTGGGAGTATCAGGATAGTCATAACCATAGCCGCGATACTCGTGTTCGTGCCAACCTGCTCCAATACCAAAGTTCAAGCGCCCGTGCGAAAGGACATCGACCGTGCTTGCCATTTTTGCCAGCAGGGCCGGGTTGCGATAGCCATTGCAGGTGACGAGTTGACCGATGCGGATACGTTTGGTGTCGCGTGCTACCGCAGCGGTCGTGGTCCAGCATTCAAACGTGATTTCTTGTGCCGGGTGTGGAATGGTGTGAAAGTGATCGACCAGCCAGGCAGATGTGAAACCTAGCTCGTCGGCAGTTTGGGCAACGCGCGTCAGCGTCTCATATGCCTCGATCGGATCTTTGATGCTTGCCAGTTCCATCGTCCAGCCTTGCGGCAAGGATATGCCAACTTGTAAAGCCATGAATAGTGACCTCTTTCTCTTGACCTTCAATTTTCTCTTTGCTAGTATGGCTCGTAGCTGATCCTATTACCAGCGCGTGATTATCGTATGATTGAAACTGGCAGGATAAGGAGCAAAAGCGATGGATGAGAAAGAGCGTCGGGAGGCGCTGGCCGCCTTTTTGCGCACGCGGCGAGCACGTTTGCAACCCACTGATGTCGGTCTACCAGCTCGCGGTCGTCGCCGCACACCCGGGCTGCGACGCGAAGATGTGGCGGAACTGGCAAATATCGGCGTGTCCTGGTATACGCTGCTTGAACAGGGACAGGATGTGCATCCGTCCCGGCAGGTGTTGGAAAGTCTCGCTCGTGCGCTCAGGCTCACTCCTGCCGAAGAGCTGCATCTCTTCCGGCTGGCGTATAAAGAATTGCCGTCCCAAAGAGCAAAAGAGGAAGAGCTGGTCTCTCCAGCTTTGCAGCGCGTTGTGGATGCGCTCGACCCTCACCCGGCGTTTGTTATTGGGCCGCGCTGGGATATCCTCTCCTGGAATCGCGTTGCCGCGTTGTTGTTTCGCTTTCATGAAGAGACCTATCCCCCTCACTCGCGCAATGCCGTCTGGCGCTTCTTCCAGCGCCAATCTCAGACGATGGATCTGGAGTGGGAGAAGCAGGCGCAAGGCCTTGTGGCGCAATTTCGGGCCGACTATGCCCGCTATCCGGGCGACGCCACGTTTCGCGAGATCATCAGCGCTTTGCAGGAGAGCAGTCCCCAGTTTTGCGAATGGTGGGAACAACAGAACGTGCGTGGCCTGCCCGATGGACCGCGCAGAATGATGCATCCAACGCTCGGCCTGTTGGAGTTTGACCATGTGACCTTCCTGACATCACTTTCCCCAGATCTGCGAGTGAAGGTCTACTCCGCTCTCCCTGCGACGCTGGCACGATTGGAAGAGGCACTCGCCGCAGCGATACAATAAACACCAGGTAGCAAAACTTAGCATGTTCAAGATAGCTCTCATATGCTTGACTTTGCGGCAGGATTGTATACTATTTAATAGGAATTGTATACAATCTCATCGTTGTGAAAGGACCTGTTGTGTTTGCTACTTCTCTGCGCTGTTTGCGTTGTGGCCGGAGTGCCACGCTTGAGCCATCTGCCTATCTCTGTCCGCACTGTGGGGCCGGGAATGGGACAACCGATCCGGGTATTTTAGACGTTCAATACGACTATGCTGAGGCGGCATCGGCCTTTGTTGCCTCGCTCTCAACCGGTCGGCACGATATCTTTCGTTACCTGTCTTTGCTCCCTGTCTCTCAACCGGGCGACGTATTGCCGGCGGGTGGGACGCCGTTAGTGGCGGCTCCGCGCCTCGCCGATCGTCTTGGCCTGCGTGCTTTGTATCTTAAAGACGAGACGCGTAATCCCACGCGCTGCCTGAAGGATCGCGCAACCGCGATTGCCGTGACCATTGCTCGTGCCAGCGGCTATCACGATCTGTATTGTGCCTCAGCCGGGAACGCGGCCATTTCGCTGGCTGGCTTTTGCGCTCACCAGGGGTTGACCTGTCATGCGTTTGTACCGCGCATTGCCTCGGTCACGCGTCTGGACTGGTTGCGGCGCTATGGAGCGCGAATCCATGTGTCACAGGGGAACTACGATCAGGCATTTCGTGAGTCCGAAGAAGCGGGAGCGCTGGAAGGTTGGTACAGCCGCAATTGCGCATTCAATCCTTATCTGGTGGAGGGCAAGAAAACGGTCGCCTTTGAGATCGCCGAGCAACTGGACTGGCAGGTTCCCGATCTGGTCGTTGCTCCCGTTGGCGATGGCTGTACGCTGGGAGCAACCGGGAAAGGGTTCCGCGAACTGCGCACAATTGGACAAACGGAACATTTGCCGCGTTTAATAGGAGTGCAGGCCGAGGCGATTCAGCCGGTGGTGCGTCGTTATCAGGGGCGAACGCCGCTGGAGACGGAAGAGGAGACGCTGGCAGCTTCGATAGCGGTGCAGCGACCGCGCAACTATCTGCGGTTGCGTGCCGAACTGCGGGCGAGTCATGGTACAATGCTTGCCGTACCCGATAGCGAGCTGCTCGAAGCGCAGAGCCTCTTATCGCAGGAATCCGGGATTATCCCAGAGCTGACCAGCGCGGCCACTCTGGCGGGACTTTTGCGCCTGAGCACAGAGCAGGATCTGTCGGGACAAAGCGCCGTCTTAATTATTACTGGAGGGAGACTTGATAGTAATGTATGAGTAGTAGCCGGAGACCGTTACGAGACGAAGTATACCAGCTCGTGCTGGATCAGCTCCTGCGGGGTGAGCTGGTTCCGGGGAGCAGGATCATCGAGTCGGAACTGGCAACGAGGCTGGGAGTGAGCCGTACGCCGTTGCGTGAAGCGTTGTTCCGTCTGGAACAGGCCGGCTTCTTACAGGCAGATCTGGCACGAGGTTTCACCATTATTCCGTTGACCGCCCGCGAAGTGCGCGAGATCTATCCGATCATCTGGTCGCTGGAATGCCTGGCATTGACAACGATTGGGCGTGCGGAACGTGTGCCGCTCGCTGATCTGGAGCAGATCAATGAGGAACTGGCGCGAGTTCAGGACGATCCGGCAGCCCGGCTCACCCTCGACTCGCGCTGGCACGAGGCGCTTGTGCAGCCGTGTCCAAATCGCCGCCTGCTTCAGATGATCGCATCATTAAAGCAGGTAGCCTATCGCTATGAATGGGCATATATGTATGAAACTGCTCTGGCGACAGCTTCGGTCGAGCAGCATCGTGCAATCATTGAGGCGCTCGGTCGAGGTGATCTGGAGCGGACCATCAGACTGGTAGAGGAGAACTGGTGCTTTGGCATGGACTCCCTGCTGCAACACCTGGACTGGCAATGAGCCTGTAAAAGCGAGAGGGCAGCTGATGGGCGCAGCTACACCTGCCGCTCAACGGGATGGAGGTAGTGATCCATACTCAACCATAATCCCCGACTATGATGGAAGAAGAGCAGCGGTAAGATGATGGTTGAAGGTGCGCCCCAGATCATCAGCAAATTGAGCGGGACGGCAGGATTGGCGGCTAGCGGGATGGTAAACGCGGCGATGAGAAACTCGCTGATGACCAGATTAATCGCCATTGAGCCGGTATAATAACCTTCTTCCCGTTCAAAAAGCAGGCCGCAGTGGGGGCAGCGCTCGTTCATCTTAAAAGGCCGCTGAAACAGCTTACCCTGACCGCAGACCGGGCAGCGTAGCAAGAGTCCGCGTAGCAAGAGTTCAAAAAATTTTCCCATAATAGCTTTATGTGTCTTTCGTATCTCTATAGCAACCAGCAGGAAAAAACTGGCAACACGTAGTGCTTGTACAAATTATCATATTCTCTTATCCTTATACTCTAACACCCGGTTGCCAGCGATTCTTCCTGGAGATCACAGCGCACGCTAATGGGCCTCTACGTCGTGTGCTCCCTGCTGGTGTAAAATCTCCATCGCCTGTTGCTGGCGCTCTGCCGTTTTGACCGTGACCAGGATGTTGCCATGCTTCAGTTCCTGCTCGTAATACTGCGCTTTCTGGCGAGGCACGCCGAGATGCATCAAGGCACCGAAGAAGCCACCTGCAATGCTGCCAAAGGCCGCGCCACCGAAGATAGAGGCCAGCCAGCCAGCCGCGACCGCCGGACCAATACCAGGAATAGCCAGAGCCGCAATTGCTCCGGCAACGCCACCAACGACGCCGCCCGTAATGACGCTTGCCCGCTCTTCCTTCCCCTGCTCGTTTGCCGCTTCAGTGGTTGTTTCGCTCTGTGGTGCGTCGGATGCTGCTGAGGTGAGTGGTTGGGATTTTCGGCGCGGGAAGCGATCAATCGCGTCCTCGGCAACGGGGAGTGTCGCCTCAAAAAGCGTTGTTGCCTGCGACGGCCCGGCAATTGGAGCCAGAAACACATCGGCAGCTCCTAGAATGCCGCCTACGATTCCTCGACTAATGGCGTTGCCTCCGTGTTGCACCTGTTCTGCTCGTGCCGCAAAACTGAGCTGATCGTCGCGAAAATCTGCTGTATGTAATGCTTGTAACGCTTTGAGAGCCGCCTCGCGCTCCTCAAAGACGCCTACAACG
>JAICIM010000435.1 GCA_025928885.1 Ktedonobacteraceae bacterium
ATGTACCAAAAAATACAGCGCTTACCCGATGACATTGCAAAAGCGTTGCGCTAGTATTACCATATGGTATCATACTAGAACTGTTCAGGTTTCGTAGGTTAGATCGGCACGACAGAGGAGAGTAATTCATGTATGATGTTGCGCGTGAGGTGGTCTCTATCGCAGAAGCTTGTCTTGGTGGATTGCGGGGACGTTCAGCGCTATTGATCGGGCCAGAAGAGCCACTATCTCCTTTTATACAACTTTTGCGGCATGCAAATATGAAATATATCTATCAGGAAGATACAACATTGCGTGTATCTTATCTGCTTCCTTCTGTTCAATTAGTGATCATTCAACCAGGATTGTCAAAAGAGGCAACTGAATCAGTACAACTCAGCGCGGCAACGATCGCCAAAGGCTGCGAAGGACGGCGCTCTCCACTCTTGATTATGGATCTTGCAGCGACCTCTTCCGTCGATGAGATGGCCGGGCTGCTCCCCACAGTGTGTCTCTACACACCTGATGACCTGCGTACCATTCTGGCGAAACAGCAGGCAAAGGCATCTTGATTGGATGTGATACACTCGAAACGGCTATCATACCAGACCAATGAAAACTGCGACAGATACACATGGTGCAGATCAACAGGCAACATCATTGTATCTCTATAATAGATATGTTTCCAGGAATACCAGCAAGAAGAGGGAGCGATGGAAGTTATAAAGATATCTCCGCGTGGCTATTGCTATGGAGTTGTTGATGCATTGAAGATCGTGCGGCAGGCGGCAAAAGATTCCACGCTGCCCCGCCCTATTTATATTATCGGGCAAATTATCCACAACCGACACGCGATTGAAGAGCTGAGCGGCATGGGCATCGTCACGCTGGATGGACCGGACCGCCTGACCATTCTGGAGCAGGCCAAAGAGGGGACCGTTATCTTTACCGCGCACGGCGTCTCGCCAATGGTCAAATTGAGCGCGAAAGAGCGCGGCCTGCACTGTATCGACGCCACCTGCCCCGATGTGACGGTCACGCATGATCTTGTCCGCGATCTGGCCGCCAAAGGCTACTATATTTTATACATCGGCAAAAAGGGGCATCCAGAGCCGGAGGGCGTGATCGGCGAAGTGCCAGGACACGCCTGCCTGATCGAAACCGAAGCCGACGTGGACGCATTGACGCTGACCGCCGAACAGGAACAGAAGCTGGCCGTCTCCACCCAGACCACCCTCTCCTGGTGGGATACTCAGCGCGTCATCCAGTACATCAAAACACGTTATCCCCACACCGAAGTGTTCGTCGATATCTGCCGCGCCACGCAGACGCGGCAGGAGGCCGTCGCCGAACAGGCCAAAGGAGCTGATCTGACCATTGTTGTCGGCGATCCCCGCAGCAACAACACCAACCGGCTCGTCCAGGTCTCTGAAGAACTGGCAGGAGTTCCGGCGGTGCGCATCGAAGACCTCTCGCAACTGAAAGAAGAGTGGCTCAAGGGGAAGAAACGCGTCGCTGTGACAGCCGGAGCCTCAACGCCCAGCCAGTTGACGCGTGCCGTGATCCGCTACCTGGAAGAGTATCAGCCAACCGCATAAGCAGTTCATTGGAGCGAAAATGGGTGTGGACGGGACGATTGTGCAGGCGGCTCGCCTCGTTCGCTACCGCAGCCATCAGGGAGGAAATATTTTGAGCGAGGAACACACCATGTCTGCTGCTGAACCGGAAGAAGTGATCCCCCAGAGCATCTATCTGGCTCAAACGACGACGCAATTTGATCTAGCTGTTATCGTGAATGCCATTTGTCAGCAAACGATCGAGCCAACGCGCGAAAGAAGGGTTCCCAAACGCATCTCCAACAAACTGCGCCCCTTGCTGAAGGGGGGAGAACGCCCGGATTATGAGGGACACGATATCTATCCAGAGATTCTAATCGATATTTTGCGGTTGCAAGGGATCGTTCAGCTGACGCCGCCCCTCGTTCCCGATGGCAAAGACGCCTATGAGCCAGGGGAGAAGCTGGCATGGTGGCAAGGGCTGGATATGGTGCAACAAACTTACAGTCTCATCAATGTGTGGCTAACGCAAAGGGGCTGGCCTGATCTGGCCGGCATCAACTTTGATCCCTGGGATTTTTATGGCTGGAACTACTCGACGGGCCGCGACAAGTTGTTGGAATGTCTCAGAGGCTATACCCCCGAACGCTGGTATCCCATCAGCTCTCTGCTCGACGATCTCTGGAAAAAACACCCCTCCGCAATTCGCCCGCAATCCGTTCAGAAATACAACATGTCATATGGCGAAACGCGCCGTCAGAGCTGGCTTGACCACGAGGGCGAAATCTACACCGGCATGCTCTTCAGCACGCTCAACGAACTGGGCATCGTCTCTGTTGGCTATCAAGAGGAGGGCGATGACGAGCCACGCAACCCCGACACCTTTCAACTCAGCACCTTTGGTGCCGCTATTCTCTCCCTCATGCAAAAACCTGCCACAAGCTACACGCCACCAGAACACAATCACCGCACATTGATCGTTCAGCCAAATTTTGAGCTATTGCTGCTGGAACCCGATTTCCCCACGCTTTACAAAGTGCTGCCATTCACGGTGGTACACCAGATCGACGTTGCAAGCCGCCTGACGCTGACGCGTGCATCAGTACTACGAGCGGTAGATCGGGGCGTAAAGATCAACAATATCCTGGCGACATTGGAGGAGAACAGCCAGAAGGAGCTGCCACAAAACGTCGTCTACACGCTCAAAGATTGGGTCAAGGACTACAAAGAGGTGCGGATCTCCCAGGTCTATCTCTTAGAGGTTGATAGCGAAGAGATTGCCGACGCCATCTGTAACGCCTCCAAACTACACAAACAGTTCTCTGCCGAGGAGTTACGCCGGGTCGCCCCTTGCCTGATCGCGGTAGACAGCAGCATTAACGTATTGTCATTGAAACGGCTGCTGGAAAAAGAGAATATCGCCGTGCGGGTCAGCGACAATCTGTTACAGCGACTGAACGCACGCGGGAAAACCTATGGCACCTCACGCTAATAAACTCAGCATTTGCAGGTAGAGAGAGAGACAGATGGTACATCGTGCTCAAAGATGGTGTCCAATTGTTTATCGTGATGAATCAAGAACTACCGAGATGTGCCACTTGGGGGATAAAGTGGAAAGGATTGGCGAAATGCGTTACAATGCCAGCATGAATGAGCATATGTCAAGCTGTGTACAATAAAGAGTAGGGTGGAGAGACGACATTCCTCCCGTAGCCGATTCGTACTAACCGAGAGAATAGAGAGGGGATTTTTATGGCAGGTGACAGTTCATTTGATATAGTATCGCAATTTGACGAACAGGAACTGGTGAACGCGATCGACCAGACACGGCGAGAGGTGCAGACGCGCTTCGACCTGAAAGATACGAAGACTGAGATCACACTCAGCAAAGAGAACATCACGATCGTCACCGAAAGCACGCTCTCCCTCAAGGGGGTCCGGGATATTCTGGAATCGAAAGCGGTGCGGCGCGGTTTATCATTGAAGATCTTCAAACCAGGAGAGGAAGAGAATGCAGCCGGGGGCCGCGTCAGGCAGGTGCTTCAGTTGCAGCAAGGGATTTCACAAGAACTGGCCAAAGAAATTGGCAAATTTATCCGTGATAAATACCCGAAAGTGCGGCCTCAGATTCAGGGGGAAGTGGTGCGCGTCACAGCCAAAAGCCGTGACGAACTGCAAGCAGTGATTACGACTGTGAAGCAGAAAGACTTCCCGGTGGCGCTGCAATTTATCAATTACCGAGGATAAGCTAGCAGACAGGATGAACGCAGGAGAGTGCTCAGCTTCCGTTACAGTTGAGGTACTTTAGTACCAAAACCGTGTTCACGAGGGATATTTGTAGTACCCTGATTATGATTGAACCAGGTCTGCTAGCGCAGTTTAACTATACACAAGACATGTGAGCAGGAAGATGCTGTGTATAGTGCGATGGTGCATTCATGCGAGAAAGTGACGTTCATGTCTGGAAACCAGGATGTTTTTAGTACTGCAATTAACGCTGCTGACCGCCACCGCTGGGATAGTCAGTGGGGAGAGGCGTTAAAAGAATATCAAAAAGCACTTTCAGAGTTTCCAGAAGACGCGACAGCACGGAGCGGGCTAGGTTTCTGCTACATGCAAATGAAGCAGTGGCAGCCAGCCTTGCAAGAGTATGAGAAAGTACTCAGGCGCGATCCAGGCAACGTCATCGCTTTGAGCAAGATGGCCGAACTGTATGGCATCCTGAACAGGCGAGAAGAGGCATATAAGGGCTACATCTATCTGGCAGACTTGTATGCACACGCGGGACAGGGAGCAAGGGCAGAGGCCGCCTGGCAGAAGGCAGTACAGTTATCTCCGGGTAATCCTGAGCCACACGAAAGGCTTGCCAGCTACTACTTCGAGAAAAAAGACATCGCATCAATGATTCAACAGCGCCTGGCGGCGGCTCAGGGATATCTAGCACAAAAAGAGCCAGGATTGGCCCGCATCCAGTGTGAAGAGGTGCTGCGAGCGGACGAAAATAACGCTCAAGCCCTACAGTTATTAGCACAAATCACAGAAGAGCTAGCGGGAGGTGCGCATCCTATCGCCAATCCACAGGGGGCAGCGTCAGCCAATGGCACCACTTCTGGTCCACTTAGTTCTAATAGTACAGGAAATTCATTAGCCGACACCGTTACAACAGGTAATATGAGCGGAGGTAACACTAGCATCATGGGTAACATGGGTAGCGCGGGCAACTTCGGCGGGGTGAGCAGTCCTGGTTCTTCTATGTCTATGCCAGGCACAGGAGGAGGTATGACTCAGGCACCACGCAAACGGATTACTGCCAGCCAGGTCACAGGAGTTCTGAGGCAAGCGCAGACATATCAGAACCAGGGTCGTTTCAATGATGCTATCGACCTCTGTGAACAGATCCTGGAGAGTGGCTTTGACCGACCGGACGCCCGCTATTTTTTAGGGTGGCTCTATCAGGAGCAGCAGCGCTGGGACGATGCGATTCGCCAGTTCCAGATGTTGCTCAATGATCCCGATTATGCGCTCTCCTGCTATTATGCGCTGGGACAGTGCTATCGCGCCCGTGGCGATTTACGGACCGCCACCGTCCATTTTGATGAAGCTGTTGACCGCGTTAATCTCGACGCGTTGACCGTAGAAGAGTCAGATCAGCTTGTCCAACTTTGTCAGGAGGCGGCGGAGGCCCATCGTCTCCTCGGCGAAACAGAGCAGGCGTTTACCGTCTATAGCGCACTGCTTGGCTTCCTGCGCAGCCGGGGCTGGAGCGAGAAAGTGGCCCAGGTTGAGTTCATGATCCAGCAGGCCCAGAACGCGCCGTCTATGCCCGGACGACAGGCAACGCCACCGCCAGGCAACCCCTTTGCCATGTCGCAGGATGGCATGCAGTCGATGGACAACCCCATGCAGGGCAACTCCATCCCCGATGCCGCGACGATGGCCTTCAATGCCAGCCAGATGGTGAACATGAGCGGCCCACAATCGATCCCACCCGCCGCGCCAGCCACGGCTCCCGGCCAGAACGGCGGTGAGTTGCCAGACTGGTTAACGGGCATCCTGAACGATTCCGAAAAGACGCAACTGGTCAACAATAAGAAACCAGCTTCGTCCCCGCTACCACCTCAGCAGAACAACCCGCCATCGCTGCCAGAGATGCCAACCACGATGCAGCAGCAGGTTCAGCCAAATAGCCCGGCGGCACCACAGCAGCCACCGGAAGAGGCGAGAACAACGGTCATCGATCTAGCACAGATGGCAAATCTGGCTGCACAACAGGCTCCAGCACCACAGGTAGCGCCGCCTCCGCCGACCCAGCCAACGCCACAGACTCCGGCAGCCTCGTCGTCCTGGCTAACAGAGGATGCAAACGCCACCAGAATTGTGCCACCAGAGCAGATGCCACCGATGCCCGCCTCGGTAGCTCAGGTACATGCCGCGCCTCCTCCACCAGTTCAACCTGCACCACAGATCCCGGTACAGCCTCCAGTTCCAGTACAACCTGTTGCGCAGGCACCCGTAG
>JAICIM010000242.1 GCA_025928885.1 Ktedonobacteraceae bacterium
TAAGGAGAAAAAGCATGAAGCTGTATAATAATGATACTGTTTTTGACAACTCGAATACACCGAAACAACGTTTCCCCATCAACTCACAGTTACTCGCGATTGCGCTTATCGCTATTCCCTGTCTCTCCATCGTTCTCGGACTGTTTATAGATACGCTTATCAACATCGCCAATACCAGTCTCTCCTACCTGCTATTAGCTATTCCCGCTGTACTCATTGCGTCGAACCGCCTTCTCCTCAAAAACAATTCGTCCCCCCTCAGAACTGCTGCAACGTTGACGTTTAGATCTTATGAGGACACTATCGCAGGACTCGACGAGCGCGAGAGGCAGGTCATCGATCAGGCATACCGTATGTCCTATCGAGTTGTTGCCTTCACGTGCTGTCTGATACTTACTCTCATTCTCATGAACATTATTTCCTGGCACCTGACTTATTCCATCGGGGTGCTCGGAATTATATGCATCATCTTTGGCCTCGTTGATCTGCTCTGCTACCTGCCAACAGCCATCGTCATCTGGAAAGAACAGGGCTAACCGGCGTTTCCCATCTCCGCTACATCAACATAGCTATCAACCTGCATTCTCATGGCCCATGCTTAAAAGATACACCTCTATGAATGCAGGTTGATATGCGCCGTTATCAATTCCTCCCTCACCTACAATGATCGTGAAAGTTTTCCCCATGCAATGACGTATTTCTTTATAGGAAAGGACAGAAGGGCGCGTGCTCAGGCGCTTTCATCTTTTCACATACCCTCTTGCCCGCTCGTCATTGCAGGTGAAAGCGCTATATCTGGTCATTGAATGGAAGCGTCCTTCTTTAGTTGAGGGAACAGGAGCCTTTAGCCATGCTACCAGACACGAAATTGGTAAAAAATGTGCTACTGCCGTTTTGTAGTTTGCTCATGCTGCTGCTTGCCGCCTGCGGAGGTGGACAGGCAACATCAAATACCACCACCAGCAAAGCAGATGCCAGTAAACAGATCCTGATCTTGCCGCTGGGTGGATCGCGGGATCTGAAGACGATCGATCCAGCCCTTTCAACCGATGCCGGTTCAATTACCGCGATCAATCTGGTCTTTACAGGTCTGGTCCAGCTCGACGACAAATTGCAGGTACACGACCAGCTTGCCGCCTCCCATACGGTCTCCTCCGATGGCCTCACATGGACCTTCAAGCTGCGCCCCAATCTGACGTTTAGCGATGGGCAGCCGCTTACCTCCGCCGATGTCGCCTATAGCATCGATCGAGCGCTCCAACCAACCGTGAAATCAGGTGTTGCCCCTATCTATCTGGCCCTGATTAAAGATGCCGACAAGCTAAACGCTGGCAAGATCAAAACGATCATCGGCGATGGCATCATGACGCCGGACCCAAATACCGTTGTGATTATTACGTCGAAGAAAGCGCCCTATTTTCTTGATGCCCTGACCTATTCATGTTCGTATGTGATTGAAAAGAGCATGATAGATAAATACGGCAATACCGGTTTTGCCGATCATCTAAGTCAGGGCATCGGCGGCGATGGCCCGTTTATGGTCTCCAAATACGAGCATGGCAAGGAGATCGAGTTCGTTCCCAACCCGCGCTACTACGGCCCCAAGCCACAGTTGCAGAAGGTCGTCATTCCCTTCTACAGCGAGTCGGATACGACCTACCGAGCCTATCAGGCCGGACAGGTAGACCAGAGCATCTACATTCCTTCGGCAGAGCTGGCAGCCGCCAAAGCCTTGCCACAGGGCCAGTTCCATGCGCCGCCCCAATTGTGGATCTCGTATTACGGAATGAACTATCTGATGAAGCCATTCGACAACATCAAGATTCGTCAGGCATTCGCCTTAGCGATCAACAAACAGACGCTGGCACACGACATCTATAAAGACGGAGCCATCGCAACCAACCATATCGTGCCGCAAGGGATGCCCGGATATAATCCTGACCTGACCGGGCCAGCTGGTGTGAAAGGGGTGACGGGCGACCAGACGCTGGCGAAACAGCTCTTCCAGCAGGGAATGCAGGAATCCGGCTACACCCTCGCCAACTTCCCGAAGATTACCTTCACGGTCTCCACCAACGGCAGAGCAGATGTACGCAACGAGTTCCAGGTGGATCAGCAGACGTGGCAGAGCGTGCTGGGTGTGGCGGTGAAGATCGATGATATCGAGTATAACAAGTTTTTGAGCGATATCCCCGCCAACGTCAACAATCCCAATGGGGTGCAAATGTATGCGTGGGGCTGGATCGCCGATTATCCCGATGCGCAGGACTGGCTTACCCTGCAATTCGACAAAGGTGTTCCCAACAACACCACCAATTATGGGCAAAACAAGTCTGCCAACGCCGCTCGGCAGCAGGCCACGCAAACGCTGATGGAGCAGGCCGATCAGACGCAGGATCAGGCGCAACGGCTCAGCATGTATAAACAGGCCGAGCAACAGCTGGTGAACGATGTGGCCTGGATTCCCACCGTGCAGGTTACCAACGTGCTGGTACGCAAGCCATGTGTGGTTGGCATGATAGATAATGCTCAGAGCCTGACCCCTCCCGACGACTGGGCGAACATCTACATCTCCACTAACTCCATGTGCGCGAATCCTAGCCAGTACGCGTAAAAATTGCTTTTAAAGTTTTTGCATATTTTTAAGTAAGTCGCGCAACTACGAATTTCGTGAATAAGCACGCTCTTGTTGCTTGTGTGAAGCGCTGCCCCTCATATTCCCGTATTATGCAAAAATCCCCTCTTCTGGTAGGCTGGCCTCGAATTCCTGGGCGATATTCGCAGCGTCAGTTGGGGCAGCATGTTTTACTGGGCGCAAAATGGACAGGCACTGATCCAGGGCGCATGGTGGTGGTTTGTGCCGCCGGGAGCTTTCTTAGGTGCTGGCCTCACCTTTATCAACATCGGCATCGATGAGATAGCTGATCCACGCCTGCGCATCGAAGGCAAGCGCGGAAAGAAGCAGCAGCGCAAATGATCCTGATCTGCTGTCCTTCATCGCTTGTTGAGCTAACTGCGTTCATCAAAAGCCTGACGATCTCTCTCAATCGCTGCATGATTGGCCTCTACCCAGGTCCAGAGGGCGTTCAGCGGCTCAAATAGCGTCTTTCCACGTTCGGTCAACTCATAGTCTACGCGGGGCGGAATGGTCGGGTACATCGTTCGCGAGACAAGGCCATCGCGCTCCAAATTTTTAAGCGTCAACGTCAGCATGCGCTGCGAGACGCCGCCCACGCTCTTGAAGATCTGATTGTAGCGCATCGGTCCTTCTGAAAGCGTGACGACAACCTTTATGGTCCACTTGTCGCCGATGCGCTGAAGGAGTTTATCGGACAAGGCATTACACGGCCTCCCCATAAAGGAATCCTCTATACGAACACTGATGTCTGTATCGCTCAAAAAAGTGCCTCCTTGTGTACTTCTTTCCTGTAGGTTATTATCGTAGCATAACGAACAAAAAGTTACTAGCTATGTTTCTCATCGTTGGTAACAGCTACACCGATCAATCATTTAAAGGAGAAGCAACACCCATGCAGCTTTTGCATATCGATTCAAGCATCTCTGGTGAGCAGTCCATCAGCCGACAGCTTACCGCCAGTATAGTTACTCATCTGCAACACAGTACATCTGGTCTTGAAGTTATCTATCGTGACCTGGTAGCAACGCCTGTTCCCCATCACACACCTGCCCTCTGGCAACGCAAAATACAGGCGTTATCTAAGGGTGAGGCCCGGCAAGCGCTTTCGTCGGGCGAAGAGGCGGCGATTGAGCGAGATTTTGCAATCACCAATGCCGCGCTTGATGAGTTCCTTGCCGCCAACATCGTCGTCATCGGTGCGCCGATGTACAATTTTGCCATTCCCAGCCAGCTCAAAGCCTGGATCGACTGCATCTCCGTTGCCGGAAAGACTTTCAGCTATACAGAACAAGGCCCGGAAGGTCTCTGTGGCGACAAAAAGATCATCATTGCCTCGTCGCGCGGTGGCATCTACAACGCGTCGTCTCCACTCGCCGCACTCGATCATCAGGAGAGCTATCTCAGCAGCTTCTTCAACTTCATTGGCGTTAACGACCTGACGTTTGTCCGTGTTGAAGGAGTGAATATGATGGGAGGCGAACAACGACAGCAGGCGCTCTCGACAGCCCTCGCTCAGATCGAGACATTAAAAGTCGCTTGAATTGACAGCAGAACAACAGGTGGACCTGAAAACATGCTGCCTGTTGTCCTGCTGCCACAAAATATATCAGCTCTTGACATCGCTATTGTTCGTTGCATACGCTGAACAGAGCTGTGCCACAACGTATGTGGCACCATTCATATACTGGTGCGAACCGGTAGAAGGAGCAACGAACAATGAACGTTATGGAAAAGTTTCAATTGCAGAACGCAGTCGCTATCGTGACCGGAGGAGCGCGGGGGCTGGGCAAAGCGATGGCGACCGCGTTTGTGCAGGCGGGTGCGCACATCGTCATTGCCGACAAAGATATCGCCGAAGCTCTGGCGGCTGCACGCGAACTGCAACAGGAGGGACAACAGGCAGTCGCTATTCAGGTCGATGTGACACAGGAAGAGCAGATAGAGCGGCTCGTTGCCCAGGTGATGGAGGTCTTTGGCAAGATCGATATCCTGGTGAATAACGCCGGCATCGCCCTACATGTCAAACTAGAAGAAATGGAGGTGCAGGATTGGTTCAATATGATGAACGTGAACCTTAACAGCGTCTTTCTGATGTCCAAAGCCGTTGGGCGCGTCATGATTCAGCAGCAGCGCGGCTCGATCATCAATATTTCATCGATGTCGGGAATCATCGTGAACACCCCACAATGTCAAGCCGCCTACAACGTCTCCAAAGCTGGCGTGATTATGCTCACGAAGAGCATGGCCGTCGAATGGGCGCAACACCATATCAGGGTCAACACAATCGCTCCAGGCTACATGAAAACCGAACTGACCCGCCCGTTCTTTGAAGGCAATAGTACTATGGTGCAGCAGTGGCTCGCAGCAACTCCCATGCAACGGCCCGGCACCCCCGACGAACTCGCGGGCATCGCCGTCTATCTCGCTTCAGATGCCTCCTCTTTTGCAACTGGTGGAGTCTTCGTCATCGATGGAGGGTACAGCGTGATATAGTCCATTTGCCCTAATCGTCTCCACATATCCATATGGCTGGAATGAGCGTGGTGCCTCGTGACGTATTTAGTCCCCCTCTTCCCCTTGCCGCTCAGGATGTAAATAATCTATAATAAGCGGGAAAAAGCTGTACGATCCTGGAGACGCATCATGAACAAGAACAGTCTCACGCCGAGGCACCGCGTTCACCTGTTGTTGCTGACCTTGACTATTTTCCTGCTCTGTACCTTGTCTATGCCTCTGCTCTTTGCTCCCCCTATCTATGCTACATCACACAGCGTCGAGCTATCTCTGCGCCATCATCCCTCGCCGACCAGTACGACCGGGGATGATACCTCCACCACTCCATCTCCTACCCCGTCCGCTATTTCTGTTGCTCAGCTGCCTACCATCCCTCTGCCCTCTGACACTCCCGCCATCCCTCTGCCCTCTGACACTCCGACCGTCCCATTTCCTACCTCGTCTGATACTGCCACCTCCACGCCAACGACTCCTCAGCCGTACCCGCAGCTGTATTTGTCCTCAACGCAACCCAAAACGACCTATTATGTCTCCCCTTCTGGCAACGATAGCAACGATGGCTCACAGGCCAGCCCTTTTGCCACCATCCAGAAAGCGGCGCAAGTCGTGAACCCGGGCAGCGTTGTTCATGTCCTGCCCGGCATCTATACTCAGCCAATCACGGTCAAGACCAGTGGCACAGCCGATGCACGCATCAGCTTTGTGTCTGATACCCGCTGGGCGGCACAGATCAAAACAAGTGGCAGCGAGGTTCCCTGGACCACCCGCGCCGATTATATCGATATCATTGGATTTGACATCACCAGCGACGGCAGCCGCGACGGCATGGTCAACTACGGCTCTTATACGCGCACGCTAGCCAACCATATTCACGATATCCCCGGCAAATGCGACGACATCGGCGGCTCGGGCGTCACGGATAGCAACTATACCGCCCACGACAACGACCTGATAGGCAACGTTGTCAATAATATCGGTAGCACATACCCAACCATGTGCCAGTACGTCCACGCCATCTACCACTCCAACGCACGCGGCCATATCCTCAATAATATCGCCTTCCACAATGCGGGCGTCGGCATCAATCTCTGGCATGCCGCCAATGCCACCGTCGTTGCTAATAACCTTGTCTTTGGCAACAAAGAGCATGGCATCAGCGTCGGCACCAATACTGCCAATAACAACGGCAAAGACGGCGACAACTTCATCGTTGTCAACAACATCAGCATCTTCAACTCGCTCTTAGGCATTCGCGAGCGGACCGGCGTCGGCTCACATGATCAGTTTTTGAATAATATGGTCTACGGCAACGGCGACGCCGCCTTTGGCGATGAAGGCTATCACTGGCCCTCGTCCGCCGGCAGCAAGGATGTGAATACCATCACGGGCGATGTCCTGTTTCGGCTCTATAAGGTTGACGGCACCGGCGACTACCATTTGCAGCTTGGCAGCCCGGCGATCGATACCGGCACTAACGTTGGCGCTCCCTCCTTCGATTATGATGGCAATCCGCGACCAGAGGGAAAGGGGGACGACATCGGCCCCTTTGAATATCAGGTTCCCTAAAAGAGCCTTCTTAAAGGGATGCAAAAAATAGTCACCAAACCCCTGTGAGCAGCGTTCTATCTGTACGGGGGTACAGAAGGGGGTACAGAAAACGCACTCTTTGCCGAACACAAGAGAGTAGGAAAGAGAACACTCAATCAGGATGGGATGGCTATGCACGCTCCATTACACAAAGCGCTCTTCTGGTATATCAATCTGCTCATATTCGCTGTCCTGTTGCATATTTTCACACTGGATACGCTTGCGGCGGCACTTCCAACCATTCATCGCCGCGCTCCTGGAGCGCCGATTGCGGCTCTACGCCCCCGCAGCGTTGGCCAGCAAAACAAGCAAGAGTGTATTCCGCTCTCCTCTTTAATCACACAGATTGGCGAGCAAACTATCTGGAGCAGGCAGGCAACCGCACTCTTCACAGCCCCCATACATGGTACCGCAATCGCTCATATCGGTTTGTACTTTCCCCTGACGCTGCTACAAGATCCCTGCTGGGCGGAGGGAACGCTCTGGTCAGCCGTCGCATGGTCCACACCGACCGGACTGAAAAGCGGGTGGATACCTGCCGCCGCCACCACCTTCTTACGGCCTGAGCAGGCGGCGGGATGGGCCTCGCTGGATGTGCTCGATCCCGACCTGCTCACATTCCTTGCTCCGCTTGGCTCTCACGTAGGCGTCTCGCTCTTCGATGTAACCGATCAGCGCCACTATACCTATCAAGAACAGCAACAGTTTCTCGCCGCCAGCTCCATCAAAGTTCCCATCATGCTGACCTTTCTTGATATGCTCGAACACCAGGGACGCGAACCGAGCGATGATGAGCTAGCGTTGCTGACTAGCATGATTGAGAACTCCGACAACGATGCCGCCTCAACCCTTTACTACGATGAAACGAATGGAGCAGACAGCATCACTCGCTTCTGTCAGCAGCAGGGCATTACTGGTCTGTCCCCCTCGCCCAACGCCTGGGGCTACAGCCTCATTACTCCCCAGGCCATGTCCGATCTGCTCACACTCTTACAGCAAGGCAAGATTCTAACCGCTCCCGATCGTACCCTGGCCCTGAATCTGATGGAGCAGGTAGAGAGCGATCAGCAGGTGGGCGTCGGAGATACCGCGCCCGCTGGAACGACCGTCGCGATGAAAAATGGCTGGGTGGTGGACGGAAACGGCCTCTGGGTCATGAACTCATCAGGCATCGTCATGGGACAAAAGGAGACCTACATCCTCACTATTTACACCCAGGGACTGGCATCTTTAGCCGACGAACAGGCCATTGTCCAGCATGTCGCACGCACGGTCGCCTCGCTGCTACTCCCTGTCTGATCTTATCCAACAACTACGGCTCCCAGCAACGCAAGGAAGCCGATCAGGCGGCAAACATCGCCAGCCCCGTCAAAAAATGTGGCATAGAGTGGCACGAAATATTGTTGCGTATCCATCAGATAGCCGATATCGAGCTATCAAGGTGCAGGTATTCCGGCAGCAGGGGATTGCGTGCCACCGTCGCAGAAGGACGTGTTATCGCCAACTCGTTGACATCAATGAAAGACATCCACACTTGCGCGAGTTGCAGATCATAGGATTCGACGATGGCATAGGCCAGCCACTGAAGCAGCCTCTCCATGCTGCTCATACTCGGCAAAACTTTCATAAGTTGCGCCACCATCATCGCATGTTTGTTCTCCATCTCAACCGCAAACGCTGCGTTTTCTGACTCATGTACGCTCATAGCCTCAATACTCCTACCAACTTTATATTATGTACATCCTTATAAATATGCAAACACATTATAACTTTCGCCATCCCTCCTACCTGTTAACTATCTACTTCAATAAGCAAGCGAGTGTTCATCTACGAAACACACTTCATAATATAATATAGAAGCACTGTTGCGTCAATTAAATCTTGTATAATATATTAGCATATTTATATTATCTTAATATGTTGTACAAGAAAAAGCCGTTTAAGCAGAACAATAGGGCCTCTCTCCTGGTTGGGAGAGAGGCCCTATTGTTCTGCTATTTTTACCCCTTTTATTTACCCCTTTTATTTGTATGATTTAATGATGCATGTGCTGTTAATGATACGGCCAATGGGAAAAGTGGTCTACTCATCGATCAGCACGACTGAAGCCGACATAAATGGTTTCGACCACAATACCATGCAAGTCGTCGCGGGCAAAAACATAATGTGGACCTGCTGGATCGAGCAGCTGTTCGAGGGTAGAGATGTCCCGGGTCGAAAGCAGCTGCTTACGATGCAGGTAGCCGCTCAACTCGGCCTCTAAATAGTCCTTTTGAGACATCTCAAGGGGTGAAGCGAACTCGTACAAAAAACTCCTGGCCATTACCGAGTTCAATCCGGCTTCACGCAACATGTGGCTCCAGCCGTAAGGGTAGGCAACTCCGTTCGGCAGCGAACAGCGCCAGTTGGCGAACATCTGCGCGTGTGCAACCCTTAGCCGTCCTTCCAAACCTGGATCACCCAGGCCCGCATCAAAGGGGAGGAAGTGCAGGGGCAGGCCGCCCTCACGCAACACGACGCGCCCGCCTGGTCGTACCACTCGCGCGAGTTCGCGTACCCCGGCAACTTGATCGCTCAGGCCATGAATAACGCGGCTACACCAGACAAGATCAAACGTGTCATCCTCGAATGGCAGATGCAGCACATCGCCCTCCTGAAATTGTATTTGTCCGGCCACGTCTGCCTCTTTTCCTTGA
>JAICIM010000112.1 GCA_025928885.1 Ktedonobacteraceae bacterium
AACGCTGGGAGCCTCTGTTGAATATCGCTGAAGAGAACGGCGTCGATCTCGCTTACGAGATTCACCCAACCGAGGACCTGCACGATGGCGTGACCTTCGAGCGCTTCCTGGCAGCGACGGGCAACCATCCCCGCGTTCATATCCTCTACGATCCATCGCATTTCGTCTTGCAGTGCCTCGACTACATCGGCTACATTGACTGCTATCATGAACATATCAAAGCATTCCATGTAAAAGATGCAGAGTTCAATCCCTCCCCGCGCTCCGGCGTCTATGGCGGCTATCAGGATTGGGTAGACCGTCCTGGTCGCTTCCGCAGCCTGGGCGATGGTCAGGTTGATTTCAAGCGGGTCTTCTCACAGCTCACGCAGTACGGCTACTCAAGCTGGGCAGTGCTGGAGTGGGAATGCTGCTTGAAAGACGCCGAGCAGGGCGCACGCGAAAGCGCGACCTTTATCCAGAGCATGCTCATCGATACGCCCAAACATGCCTTCGACGATTTCGCTGGCGGGGCCGTAGACGAACAGACCAACCGCCGCATCCTCGGCCTGGAATAGCAGTACGATAGGGGAGCCTATACATGGCTCTCCTATCCTCAACGATGAGGAAAGACAGTACAACGATATCTATTTTTTAGAGAGGAGTTACAAGGCTATGCCCCGAAATGTATCAAAGAGGAAGCTACGCGCAGGTATCGTGGGTGGAGGACAGGGTTCCTTCATCGGTGCCGTCCATCACGTGGCCGTCGAGCTGGATGGGCAGGCGGAAGTCATTGCGGGCGCGATGTCCACTGACCCACAACGCGCACGTGCCTCCGCCGAAGCATGGTACTTGAAACGTTCCTACGACAGCTACGAGGAGATGGCCGAAGCCGAGTCGAAATTAGAGGACGGCATCGATTTCGTCATGATCACGACGCCCAACCATGTTCACTTCCCGGTCGCCAAAACGTTCCTGGAGCATGGCATCCACGTCGTATCAGACAAGCCGATGACCTTTGATCTCGAACAGGCTCAACAGCTGGTCTCGCTCGTCGAGAGTAAAAATCTCATCTACGCCCTCACCCACAACTACACCGGCTATCCGGCAGTGCGCCATGCTCGTGCGCTGGTGCGGCAGGGAGAGATCGGTGAGATCCGCAAAGTGCTGGTGGAGTATATTCAGGACTGGCTCATGACCGCCGAAGAGAAAACCGGCAATAAGCAGGCGTCGTGGCGTACCGATCCGAGCCGATCCGGTATCGCTGGCTGCGTCGGCGACATTGGCACGCATGGCGAAAACCTGATGGAGTTCATCACCGGCCTCAAGATCAAATCGCTCTGCGCTGACCTGACAACGTTTGTTGCAGGCCGGGCGCTCGATGATGATGCTAATATGCTGCTCCGTCTCGCAAACGGTGGCAAAGGTCTTCTGACCTGTTCACAGATTGCGGCAGGCGAAGAGAACGCTCTGAGCATTCGCATCTATGGCACGAAGGCCGGGCTGGAGTGGCATCAGATGGAGCCGAACACGTTGCTCTTCAAGCCACATGGACAGCCTCAGCAGATTTTGCGCACTGGTCTCGGCTATATGAGCGACGACGCCAAAGCGGCGACGCGTACGCCAGCTGGTCACCCAGAGGGCTTCTACGAAGCATTCGCTAACATCTACAAGATGGCGATTGCCGATATCCGGCGCGTGGAGTCCGGCGAGAAGCCCGAGGGCGGCTATCCAACCGTCTACGATGGGCTACGCGGCATGCAGTTCGTCTATGCAGCGGTTGATAGCTCTCAGAAAGGTGCCACCTGGGTCGATCTGCCCTAGCACCTGACACTTTGCACGCTTATACATCAGCCAGGAGAATAGGCGCTCCTGGCTGATCTGTTTAGGCTCGGAACTCGCAGATGTAGGATATAGCAGGCTTGCCGTTGAGCGTTAACTCACCGACGGCGACGAATCCGTTGTGTTCAAGCACCTTGCGCGAGGCCGGATTGTCTAACGTGACCCTCGCACGCAGCCTACTAAGTCCGTACTCTGTGGCGGCGAGTTCGCGCACCTTGCGCACCGCCGCTGTCGCCAGTCCTCGCCCCACGGCCTTCTGCGCGATCCGGTATCCCAGTTCCGCCGCCCCGTCTGCCACTTCAACCAGGTTCACCCGTCCCAGCACTTCGCCGCCCGGGGTCACCAGCAGGTGAAAGTAATCCGTCCCTGCGGTCTGCCGCGCGAGTAGTTGCGCATGGCGCAGGTCGAACTCAGTAAAGAAATCATCCCCCCGATCCGGTATCACCGCCGCGAAGTAGGCCCGATTCTCCCGCTCAAACGCAAGCAGGGTAGGCGCGTGGTCGAGGCGGACCAGTTGAAGTTCTGGCATATTGTCAAAAATCATTATTCCGTCTACTTCTTTCAAGTTCTCCATGCAACTTTTCCAGAAAGGCTGGATCGATCTCGCCAGTTATAGAGGATACCTGCTCTTCACTCTCCGTACTCTCGTTCCATCCACGAGCAAAGCCATACTCATACCATGCTCGATACGCGGCTATCTCCCAATCGGCGCTGCCCTCTGGCACATCTATCAGACCCCATCCTGCCCGTAACCCTGGCTGATAATAGTCATCTTGAGCCGCCTGCTTGCCGTCCTGCCGCTGTATTTGCAGTGCCTGCCGCCCGTTTCCAGATCCTACCACAATAAAAGCTGCACAGCGAGTCGCAAACTCTTTTAGATGCAACCAGCGCACGTTCTCATCAAGTATAATTGGCAGATGAGCAAACTCAGGCTGTTCCAGCAGTCCGTTAATCAGCGCAATATAAAAATCAGGGGAATGCTCCCCGCCCGGCGTTTTGAGCTGCTCTATAATGGTGGTATAGCCATGCTGGATCAAAAATGAGAGGATACCTTTCTGATCGAGCTTCTTGCTCATCGTACTCAGTTCTTTGCTCATACGCGCCCCTCATCTTCTTGCGTCACCAGCGATTTTCGCTGCCGCTCGGCCTTCACAACTGTTGTCCCCACAGCTTTTGCAACCAATACAGGCGTTTCGAGAACATCAGCTGCCGAAGCGCTGATATCGAGACGGCTGGCGATGACTTTATAGGCGGCAAACTCGATGCGCCGTGAGGTACGACCGATGCGTACGATGCGACCCGTCGCCTCGATGAAATCTCCGGCATAGAGCGGTGCCAGCAGTTCTACCTGCTCATAGCCCACCAGCAGCCCCTCATCCCCGTCGCAAAGGATCGCCAGTTCCGTTGCCACATCGCCAAACAACGCCAGCACCCGCGCCCCATTGACCAGCTGCCCACCATAGTGTGCATCTCCAGCACTTAAACGCACACGCAACGATGATGTATATTCCTCAGTAGATGCCATGTATCTCTCTCTTCCTTTTGCAGACAAACTAACGCTTGTTAGGATGAACCCTCTATTAAGTATGAGAAACATCGGTGGAAAAAGCAAGTTCTACACATGATCCCACGCTTCATTCTTCCCTCACTTCCCAAAAACGTGCGTGATGGGTGATACAATGCAACTATAATCCGTCATCCGTACACATTATCTAGTTGGAGTTACATGGATGCCAAACTACACGACTGCTCCGGCATTAACATCTGCGTATATCGATAGCGTCTGGGAAACGCTGCCACGACATCTTCGCCCGACGTTGCTGTTACCTGCCACAGTTCTTTCTCAACAATTGCAGTGCGATATTACTATCGCGAGTGAGACGTTTCAACATACCGGCAGTTTTAAGTTTCGGGCCGCCTATAACACGCTAGCCAGCATCCCACAACAACAGGTCGTCACAGCCTCCTCTGGCAACTTTGGGCAGGCGGTGGCCTATGCCTGCAAACTGCTGGGCAAAACCTGTACCGTCGTGATGCCATCGACCTCAGCACGAGTAAAAATCGAGGCCGTTCAATCCTATGGAGGGCAGGTTGACCTCATCGATGTCAGGCAGGTGAGCCGCGCCGAGCGCGTCGCACAATTGCTGGCCGCACAACCGGGAGCATTCCAGGCTCAGGCGTACGACGATTACCGCGTCGTCACTGGCAACTCCACACTGGGCAAAGAAATCTTCGCCTCGGGCCGCTTTGATACAATCGTCGTTCCTGTTGGCGGCGGCGGCCTTAGTTCAGGGATCGTCGTTGCCCGCGATCACCTTCAGGCACAAACTGAAATCATTGGGGCCGAACCATTACCAGGCAACGACGCCGCCCGCTCACTACACAGCGGCCAACTGGTTCGCAACGAGCAGGAGCCGGATACCATCGCCGATGGCGCACGCACGGTCAGTCTCGGGCAGCTCAACTGGGAGATACTCAAAACGGGGTTGACGGATATCATCGAGGTCGCCGATGCTACGACGCTCACCGCATTGCGCCACTATTTCCGTTATGCCAACCTCAAAGTAGAACCAACTGGCGCACTGGCCCTCGGGGCATTATTAACACAACCAGAGAGATTCGCCGGGAAGCGCGTCTGCTGCATTGTCAGTGGAGGCAACGTTGACCCGGCTGTTTATGCAAAAATTATTAGCGAAGAGTAGGTACAAGAGGAAGAGACGCGAAATCCCTCGCGTCTCTTGTGTTTAGGCTTTCAGTGGATAGATGCCGAAGTTGGAGAATTGAACCTGCGCCCCCGGTTTTGCATCCGTCACGTTGGAGACAAAAAAGGCCACGCTCCCTTTGGTATAGCTTGTATCGGTAACCGTTTTTAGCTCCTGTCCATTCACCGTCAATGTCAGCGTAGGGCCGTTGGCCGTAATCAAGATATGATTGACCTTGCCCGCCTTCTGAATTGCCGTTGAGGGGGTCCAATCTACCAGCCTGGTAGGAGCATCAGCGTTTGCATCGCCCTTAAAAATTGCATAGCCGCCATCGCCATATACTGCAAAACGATAATAGGTTGCGAGGTCACTATTTGCATCAGGTCCCCCACGAATATAGATACCGTAACCGTTGCCCGGGTCACCCTTCGTCAGAGTTGCATCAACAAATAATTTAAAATCATCATAAGATCGCTGACCTGGAAGCGGCTCCCACAACAATTTGTGGTTACTCTCTTCCAGCGTTAAACTCCCACCACCTACCTGCACAGCATATTTACCGGGGACACTCTGTAAATTCCATCCATAGGTATTATCATTAAACGGATCAGCAAACGTTGCAGGAACCGCCGGGGTTGGAATGGGTACAACCGCTGGCGTCTTCGGTGCGCTCTTTGCTGCAAAATAAACGATACCAATAGCACTTCCAGTAATAATGATGATAATCAGAACAATGACACCCATCATCACGCGCATTTTAGAAACAGGCTGTTGAAAAAGATCCCGTCCAAGCAGGCTCGAAAGACTGGCAGGAGGCTTACTCATCGATGCAGGGCCACGACGAAAAGCTCCATCGTTCATTGGCGACATCCCGTTATTTCCAGGGTTCATGGGTTGCGGTATCGACGGTGGAGTATAGAGTCCCGTAGGAGCTGCCTGGCCGACAGGTCCCCCCCACTGCGCATCAGAGGCAGGCTCATCTTCTGGCGGCGTCCAGAGACCATCTCCTCCTGATTGGCTCTGAGCAGGGGGCATCGGGACACCAGATCCTACGCCCGCCATGCTAAGAAGCCCTCGCCTGGAACCAGTCCCTCCCTGACCTGGAGTATTCATAAACCCACAATTCCCACAACGCGCCTCGTTTGCAGATAACGACATTCTACACCGCTGACAAGATCGCGTCATTACACCTCCACGAGGTAGATAATTTGAGGACATTAAGGAACCTCCAATAACAACCGAAGATTCGTTCCCGCTGAGTATCGCATAGTATCCGCTAAATGTCTAATCGTGCTTGCTTTAGTAGTATGTTTGGGTCCAGTAGACACACATTTTTTCCCATCTTTTCTCAACATGGGTTCTCTATCCAGTATACACTGCTACAATCACTTTTGCAGAAGATCATGGCGAATACACTGTATGCTGATATATTACAATGGTAAATTTACAGCGTAATTACGTATCGGAATGGACCGTATTTCTACATACAATACTACTATAGCAAGATCTTACCTATGAGCGCTCAAGACCGGTATCTCTCGCCGGATATCGAAGCGCAAACAACCATGCGCCTGACGAATCGCCACTTCAACCTCTGTGGCAGTCTCGCCACGCGCAAAAATGAAGCCGAGATAGCTCGCCCCCTCCGGCAGAGGCACCAGCGGATGATGCAATTTTGCCGTAATCTCTACCCCAGTAATCAGCGGAACGACAGCAGCCTCTTCCACACCATGCACGGCCTTCAACATTCCTGCCGCCGGGATCGGTATCATCATCACCCCTGCCGCATGATGATCGCGTTCAACAGAAGCCACCTGTTCGCCGATCGCATGCCGCAAGATCAGCTCTTCCAGGCACATCCCGGAGCCAAATTCGAGCACAGTAGAACACAATCCGCCAATCGAGCGGCCCGCAATCTCCAGCATCCAGGGACCATCTTCATTGACCCGCAATTCGGCATGCACCGGCCCTTGACGCAAACCCAGCGAGCGAGCAGCTACAGCCACGCAATGCGCTATCGCCTGCTGCATCTGTTCGGACAGGCGGGAAGGCGTCACATAAATCGTCTCCTCAAAAAACGGCCCATCCAGCGGATCAGGCTTATCAAACAGCGCCAACACTTGCAGTTGCCCATCCGTCAACAAACCTTCCAGCGCCACCTCTCGCCCCGGAATAAAATCCTCCACCAGAAACGAGGTCTCGTGTTCCGAATACCCTTCGCTCAAAAGGACGCGCTTCAAACGCTGGAACGCCGCCACAAATTCATCTGGATTATTCGCGCGTATCACTCCCCTGCTTCCAGAGAGCCGCCGAGGCTTCAAAACGCAAGGATAGCTCACGTCCGCTGCAATCCTTCTGGGATCATCATTCAAGGGGAAATTGCGAAAGATGGGGCAGGGCGCACCGCCTGCCGACATCAACTGGCGCATCAAAAATTTGTCTCGTGCCGCCTCCGCCGCCTGTGGCGAGTTATGGGCCAATCCAAGCATCTGACTGGCATGAGCTGCCAGTTCGCTGGCGCTATCGTCAACTGATAGAATTGCTTCTATATTATGTTGTTGCGCATAACCAGCGATCGTTTGGAGTGAAGCAGGAATATCATTAAAGTCCAGCCCCAAAGGGACATGCCAGTACTCCGCCAATGTTTCCGGCAAATCTATGCCTACCACGACCTCGATATCCAGGCTCCGGGCGGCACTTAAAAACGCCCCTCCACGATACGTCGCAGGCGACATCAATAACAATACACGTTTCTGCTCTTGTCTCTCGCTCATATCTATTTAATCCTGTTCAACATCTACCACAAAGCCTTTTGCCTTTAGTGCTGCGGCCAGCCCGAATAACCTGGCATCCCCATGCGCCGTCCACACAAGCTCCTGTAAACCAGATCGACCTGTCTTTTCCCAGCAACACTCATATGTTCCCTTCCAGTCACGATGCTGGATTCTCCCCTGATAATGCCAGGGAGCGCTCATTGGTCTTCTATTATTAAAGCCGAAACCAGCACCTTCAATGCTGGCAAAATCTTTGCTGCGAAAAATCACCTTCATCTATCTCTACCTCATCAAAAAGCGCGACGGCTTTTCGGCGGCATCGCGCTCGGACCTGTCTCCTATCGTACGCCCTTTTTCCTTCTCTGACAAGTATTTGGGATCTACAAAATTGATGACATTCTTCTCTAGCAAGCATCACCTTCTTTATGATATGAATCGTTCTAATAATGAGATGGATATTGTCCGCCTCTAACTTGCAATTCTCATCAAAGAAAGAACAACAGCCATGCCAACACTCGTTTTTCTGCTGGACGTTGATAATACGTTGCTATCCAACGATGATGTAAAAGCAGATCTCGATCAGCATCTCCAGGCAGTATTGGGTCCGCAACTGACCGCACACTATTGGGAGCTATATGAGCAGGTGCGCCACGAAAAAGATGTCATTGATATCCCGCTAGCGCTCAAGCGCTTCCGCGAAGAGACGCCGCTCTCGCAAATGGACGACTACACCTACCAGCATATCCATTCGCTTTTCGATAATTATCCATTCTACAAAGCGCTCTATCCTTTTGCCCTGGAAACCCTGCACCACCTGCGCACGCTTGGTCTGACCGTGATTGTCTCAGACGGGGATCTCTGCTTCCAGGCAGAAAAAATTGTCAATAGCAACCTCGCCGAGGCAGTAGAGGGACGCGTCCTCCTCTACGTTCATAAACAGGATCATCTAGCAGAAATTACCCGACTCTATCCAGCTGATCGTCATGTGCTCATCGATGATAAACCACAAATCCTTGACGATGCCAAAAAGATTCTCGGGGAAACCCTCGTAACCGTCTTTGTCAAACAGGGAAAATATGCTGCGGCACAGCCACCGGACGGCTTTCAACCTGATATTACCGTCGCTGGAATAGGGGACCTACGCAGTTACACGGCAGAAGATTTTCTCAATCCCAAAGCCAGCAGGTGAGAGCACACATGACAATACACCAGAATGCGCGGGTCGTGCTGAGCATGGACGCCAGGAAAACGCTGTTACACGATATTTATCAACGACGCTCTATCGAGGCATGTGGAGTGCTTTTAGGCAGTACCGATGCCGACGGCAACTGGCATGTGCAACAAGTCCAGCCGCTCCCCAATACATTTAACTCAGCAGTCTATTTTGAGTTTGCGCCCGAAGATCTGCTCGAAGTTGAGCTGACGCACCCGGGCGAAATCATCGGCGTCTATCACAGCCATCCTGGCGGGTTTGCATCCGCCAGTTCAACCGACCGCGAGAACATGCAACGGGTCAACCAGCAGCAACAAATTCCCTGGGTCTGGCTCATTATCTATGGCCCGTTTAACGAGGCATTGCTACAGCGAGCCGATGGCAGCCTCCCACTTGCTTCAATTCTCGCCTACCACCACTATTCACAGGAAGGGCTACAACAGATCACCGTACAAGCTGAACAGAACTTCCGTACCGAATTGTAGGGTAGGCTAGTCATAGTCAGGTAAATAAGATATAATAGTCCCAACTTTGATGGTAGTTAATGAAAAATTCAGGTATACGGAAGCAGTCAGGAGCGAGGAAGTAACCAATGAAATGTCCCAAGTGTGGTAATGAGGTCAGTCAGGAGGAAGCATTCTGTGGTCAGTGTGGTGCTCCTAAAGCACCATCAGCCAATGCAACAGAGATGGTCAGCACGCCTCCCCCTCTCAGTGGGCGTCTTAGCTCACAATTCTCTGCTGGCCCCTTTACGTCTGCTCAACCACCTCACACATTTCATCCTGGGACACAGGCACCATCTCGCACCAATATGCCTCCTACCAGTTCATTTCTATCACAGCAAAATGCGGCTCCCAATCAACAAACTGGCTTCTATCACGATGCAACTGAGGCAATGACCGCCTTTCCAGGCACGCCCGATCAGACATACGGCACGTACCCGCAGCAAACCGGCTTCCCTGGTGCATCGATGCCTGGCAACTATCCAGGCACCAGCCAGTTTAACCCACAAACACAACAGGGATTTCAGACCGGGAACTATCCAGGGCAACAAATGCCTCCTTCACAATCCTTTCCTACCGGGCAGAACTACGGTACGTTCGGAGGAGGCATGCCACAACCGCCGGCCAGATCGTCAGGCGGCTCCATCGTCGTCATTGTGTGCGTGTGCCTTGTGGTTGCACTCGTTGTGGGTATTGGGGCTGCCAGCCTCTTGATATCAAGAAATCAAGGATCTACTGCGTCAACACAGCTCACAGCAGCCGCTGCCACAGCAACCGCTGCCGCACCATCGCCCACAGCGACCGTGGCGGCAACGCCCAGCGCAACAGATGCTACCACGCCGACGCCGACACAAGCGCCATCGCCGACCCCATCACCAACCCTGGCCGTTACGCCTACAGTGGCGCCTGATGCCAATTTTACCTGGTGTACAGACGCCTGTCATGCCTATGGCTTCCAGGTCGAGTATCCCAACGGTTGGGCGATGGGTCAGGCCATCAACGCCGCAGGAGTGCAGTTTGTCAATCCGGCTCAAGGCGATCAGTATGCATCCTTTAAGGCCCCTGGCCCAACAACCAGTTCGGCCAACGACCTTGTTGCTGGCGACTTACAAACAAATTTTGCAGCCAAAACCGGCTATACAGCTCCAACCGCAAACTCGTCAACCACCATCAGTGGCGAAACCTGGGTAACAGCCGTAGCCTATTATCAATCCGCAGCGCAACAGAAAGAACGCGTCGAAGTCATTGCCACTGTCCACCAGGGGAAGGCCTACGTGATAGAATTGCAGGCTCCCGATAGTCAATTTGATGCCGTCAACGGTCAGTTTTTCAACCCTATGCTTAGCCGTTATCAATTCGTGTAGACCATGCCATCTGGCCCCGGAGGTTCAGTGAAGTACTCTCTTACCCTGCTCGTCTTCGTGAGCGGAATGACCAGCCTTGCACTCGAAATGTGTGCCTCCCATCTCCTGGGAGCCTATTTCGGCACTTCACTCTACATCTGGGCAGTTCTGATCGGCCTGATCCTGATCTACCTGACCATCGGCTACTTCCTGGGCGGACGGTTGGCGGACCGCCATCCATCTCCGCAAATACTATGCACAATTACGGCTGCCGCAGCCCTCACCACCACCCTCATCCCTTTCGTTAGTCAGGGCATCCTTTCCTGGGCTGCTAATGCCATCTCACAGGTTTCAGTGAGCGCGTTTCTTGCCTCTCTGCTCGGCACCGTCTTGCTTTTCGCCGTTCCCGTCACGCTGCTTGGACTGGTCTCACCCTTCGCCGTTCGCCTCGCCACTCAAGAGGTGGAACGCAGCGGTCGCATTAGCGGCTCACTTTACGCCATCTCAACAGCAGGCAGCATTTTAGGAGCGTTCCTGCCCGTCCTCTGGCTCATTCCGACCTTTGGCGTTCGTCGCACCTTTCTGATTTTCGGCACCTTGCTATTTGCCGCTTCCCTCTGGGGTCTGCGTCCGCTTCTGCGCCCTGCCTTTGCCCTGGTCCTTGTCGCGCTCGTTTTGCCGCTGGGACCATTGAAAAACATACCATATCTCACCTATGAGCAGGAGTCGCTCTACAACTATATCCAGGTGACCCAGCTCCCTGACGGCACGAGGCAGCTGATCTTGAACGAGGGGCAGGCTATACACTCGATCCATTATGCCGATCCCAATAAAGTCCTGACCGGCTGGTACTGGGATTATTTCCTGGCCGCCCCCTATTTTAATCCCGGCCCGACACCTAAAAAGTTAAAGCGCGTCGCCATTATCGGGCTTGCTGGTGGCACGATCGCCCATGAGATTACCCAGGTCTATGGCGCTGTTCCCATCGATGGCGTTGAAATCGATCCAGCCATCGTTGATGTGGGACGCAAATATTTCGATATGACCGAACCCAATCTGCACGTCTCGATACAGGATGGGCGCACCTTTCTAGCAACGACTCACGAAAAATACGATCTCATCGTCATTGACGCGTTCCAGCAGCCCTATATCCCTTTCCAGCTCACTACGCGCGAGTTCTTCACGCAAATTCGCGATCACCTGTCGCCAACCGGGGTAGTTGCCCTCAATACGGCCCATACCAATACCGATTACCGGCTCGTCCACGCGTTTGTCAATACGATGAGTCAGGTCTTTCCTGGCGTCTATACCTTCGACGTACCTGAGACGTTCAATACGGAAGTCATGGCAACGATGCAGCCAACATCAGTCGAAACCTTCCGTGCCAATCTCTCCACGCTTGATCCAACAACTGTGATGGGTCAGGTCGCCAATGAAGTCTCGCCAGTCGTAAAGCAGGGACATCCCGACGGAGGGGTTGTCTTCACTGATGATCGCGCACCAATCGAACAGATTACCGATCAACTTTTACTAAACTATATACAACAGCCATAAAACTGCTTATGGCGCTCCTCCCGGTACTACGCCGTACTTCGCTGCACTGCCGCCAATCAATTACTACTGTATGTGTTACCTTTATACTGTTGCTCAATAGTATTGACATACAGTCACACAGAGACATAAACTCATAGAAAAGAAAAATTTATCCCGGTCCCGGGTATATTTTTCACGCTATAAATGGTATCCTTGTAAAGGGAAATTACAGTACCTATAGGAGATCCTAGAAAGCTGAGAGGAAACATCATCATGGTGGTAGTTGCAGTAATTGGAGCGCAATGGGGAGGCGAAGGAAAAGGCAAAATCGTCGATGAACTTTCTATGCGTGCTGACTTCGTTGTCCGTTATCAGGGAGGAAGCAATGTGGGCCATCGCGTAGTTCACGAAAAAGGTGAATTTGCCTTTCGCCTCGTTCCCTCCGGTATTCTTTTTCCCAACACGACCTGCATCATTGGCAATGGTGTTGTCGTTGATCCCAAAGGTCTGATCGCCGAAATAGAAGATCTACAAAGCAAGGGTATTGATATCTCACGCCTCTATATTAGCGAACGCGCACATGTTATTATGCCCTACCATTTCCTGCTCGATCGTCTGGAAGAAGAGGCACGAGGCAACGACCATGTTGATAGTTCACAGCGGGGCATTAATCCCGCTTATGTTGATAAACACGCGCGAACTGGAATCCGAATGTCAGATTTACTCGATGTTGATGCCTTTCGCGCCAAACTCTCTACTATTTTGCAACAAAAGAACCGCATGATTACTCAAATCTATGGACAACGACCTCTCTCTTTAGAAGAAATTCACGGCGAGTATTTCGCTTATGGTCAAAGGCTACGTTCACATATTACTGATACTCATAAAATGCTCCATAATGCTCTTTTCGACCATAAGACGATTCTACTAGAAGGTGCTCAGGGCGCTCTTTTAGATAGCGACTTCAGCACCTACCGCTTCGTCACTTCATCCTCTACTGTTGCCGTCAATGCCGCCACCGGAGCTGGACTTCCACCGCGCTCGGTTGATCGCGTCGTTGGCGTCTATAAATCCTATCTCACACGTATCGGAAGTGGTCCCATGCCAACCGGCCTCTTCAATGCTACCGGGATGGAGATGCGAGATCGCGGCGATGAATTCAGCACAACGACAGGTCAAGAGCGCCGTTGTGGCTGGTTCGACGCCGTTGCGGCTCGTTTCGTGGCTCAAAGAAACGGGCTGGATGCCGCCATCATTACCAAACTCGATGTCCTCGATACCTTCCCCACCATCAAAATCTGTACCGCATATAACCTGCACGGCAAAATCATCCAAAGTCTGCCTGCCACCCTGAGCGACCTTGCCGCCTGCGAACCGATCTACGAAGAACTGGAGGGCTGGCAATCCAGTACCAGCAACATCACCTCATATGATGAGCTTCCCACGGCAGCCAAAGCCTTTATCAAGCGGCTGGAAGAGTTGATAGAAACGCCCATCGCCATGATCTCAGTCAGTCCCAGAAGGGGTAGAACAATTCAGATTCAAGATATCCTGACCATGCCACAGCGCGACCTTGATCCATTGCAAAAACGCAATCAGCCCACCCATTAAGCAACTTATACAGCAGATATATAGCCCAATCATCTTCCTATATATCTGCTCGTCTTGAACCCATATTATTTGCTGCTCACCCAAGTGGTTTCTTCGCCATCGCTGCCCCGCTGCGTGGATACTGTGCGGGACATAGCTCACGTTGTTTCCACACCAGCAACCTGCGCCCATCAGCCAGCCCTGGTAGTTCGACAGGCATATCGGCCTCAAAGACTGCCCGTACCTGCGCTGCGGCACGTTTTCCCTGAGCCAGTTCCGTTGCCAGCTCGCCCTTCTTTGG
>JAICIM010000400.1 GCA_025928885.1 Ktedonobacteraceae bacterium
AAAGCTCGGCTTTCAGGAAGAGGGACGCCTCCGCGATCGTCAATATGCCAACAACCAGTTCGTTGACGAGCTAATATTTGCGCTCATCAATACGAACAACGTGGACGGATAAAAATTCCCTTGATAGCCTGGACAATTAACCAAAGTTTAACCATACTCTGGGAATCAATGCTTGATTCCCAACATTCGCGCATTTCGACTTAAAAATCGTCGAACATTCAGCCAAATTATCAGGAGGAGAGCCAGCAACGGAGCTTAGAAAATATCATTGAGATTGGCGTCGAGTTCGTAATAGTCCTGCCATCCTTTATTGGGGACAAAGCGATCAACGAGCGCCTGGGCTTGTTCGCGCGTCTCGATCTGGAGATCTTCAAGGAGGGCGCGTACGTCGTCCTGGTCTTTCGGTCTGAATGTCATCAACTTGCTGGCAAGGAGGTATTCTTTGCTCGGGAAATACACATGTAACATCTGAAAAGTCTTCCAGAGATGCATCTCTGGATTTGGCGCATAATCCAGAAGAAACTGTTTTACACTATCATTCAGCCACTTTCTTGGGATATTGTACTTTTTGGCAACAGCATTCTTTGCTCGAATAAATTGCCTGATAACTGTAATAGGAGGTTTATCGGTCATTTCCGGGAGGTCTAACAGGATGACATCTACATCTTCTGTTGAGCGCCGATTTTTCAGCAGAGTGACCATGACAACACCTCCTACCACAAGTAGACGTACTGGCTGGGTCACACCCTGGCGCATCAACTCTTCTCCTAACATCGTCAGATATTGTAGTATTTCTTCTTCTTCCATTTGGACGGCTCCCTCGCTCTATTGCAGCCTTAGCGTTCATGACGCGAAAGCAAGTTTTGCCCTACTCTACCATGAATGGCAACACATGTCACGCGGCCCTCCCACTCAGTTATTTGTTCCATCTGTCCAGCTTTCTGTTCTCTCTATAATGAAAATTGAAGCAAAACAATTGTAATTGCTTGTAAAAAAAGTTGCATGCTTCTAGAAATGACTGAATAAAGATATCTACTTTCATAGTAAAAGGAATAGCTCCCCTATGAACGACCTATCTACATCCTTCTCTGAGAAGAGAGCATGTCAGATCCGTGATCTTGTGATCAGATTCAAAGAGGAGGTGACTAGCGCTGATGCCATCGCTCAGGCCGATCCGCTTGACCTTGATGGCGTATTTCAGCAGCTTCCGCAGTGGAACGAACAGCACAACCGAGAAGCAACCAGCCGGGCATTGAAACGGGCCGTAGCAAGTATCCCTCAGCGGACGGGATCGGACTTTGTGCTATGCAGCGCCGCTATCCGCGACCTGAGTATCCTGGGTGCATCTCTGATGCGATTCGAGGTTGAGCCGGCGCTCTGTGTGCCGGGCTTTGACGAGGCGCTACAGTTTCTGGCGGTACAGGTCGAATCCCCCATTCCAAGAGATTCTTTTGTCGATTATACTTGCAGGAATCCGACAGGTGAAAGAGAACGTACGTTTACCTCAGTATCTGAAGAGAAGATTTTTATCAATAGTTTACGTCAAGGCATGCTGGCTATGGATGCCTGCCTGCTTCATGTTTTAGAGGGTTGCAGCTTGTCTTTTGCCGATCCGCAGTGCGCGGCCTCTTTCCATGCAGCGGGAAGTAGTTTTCAGACCATGATCGATGGTATGGTCCAGGTCAAAAGAAAGATCACCCCCGAAGTGTTCACCCACGAGATCCGACCATTTTTTGAGCCGTTCTCTGTGGCAAAGCAGGCAAGGAGCGCTCCTAGCGGGGCCGAGACCCCTATTTTAAACGTCGATCAGATCCTCTGGGGGGCCGACTGTACCGACGAAATCTATCTCACCTATTTTCAAGCTAATATTATGCGGTTGCCAGCTATTTATCGGGAGATCAGTCAAGTATTTGTGGGGCAGCCATCGTTGATGACGCAGATCAAAGCGCGGTTGGCCTCGGGGAAAGCGTTCAGTCAGGAAGAGTATGGCTCGCTCAGGGAACTGCACCATCTGTTGACCAGAATATATATGTTTCGTATGCCGCATTATAAGGTCGCTGAAGAGAATGTGTTGTTGCGGCAGCGAGAACAGGGCGAAGATCAGCACATGGCAGGAAGTAGCGGCTTTGGCTTAGCTGAAATCAAATATGTACTGGATCAAACCATAGCGTGTCGTGGCATCACCTCTCAGGCGCTTGCACGCTGCACGGCGCGATAGAGCAAACAATGAAAATCCCCCTTAGCCGGGGGATTTTATGAACTGTATCATTGCACCAACGAGACAAAAGCTGAGTAGCACGATGAAGATATGGATAGGGGACCACCTGCCGGAATAAAGCAGGATGCCAGCAACGAATGCATCAATGGTAATACTGAGGGCAAGAGCGAGCAGCCATTCTATTATCACCTCATGAAGTTGCAAGAAGCGTACGACGGTCAGGCCAGGGCAAACGAGAAGGAAAACCAGAATGAGAAACGGGCGGATAGCTAGTGCTGGATAGATAAAAGTTGTCAGACTGACAACAAATACTGCAAATGTGATCAGTGCTGGATACAACCATCGTGCCGTCGAATCAGTACGCAAAAACATGTGAGCGCGGGTCTGTGCTCGTACATTGGAGTATTTCTGGAGCGGTTGCAATGTTCTCATCGTGTGGGCGTCCCTTTAAATTGATAGATGTGTGTATCGCTGTTCTGATAGATCAGCGCAAACTTTTGAGATGTGAGCAGAGCATGCTCGAAGCGAGCGAGCGCGTTGGATGATAGCCCATCGCGTTGAGCCAACGCTCTCTGGCTACGACTGAGAATGATATAGGCTGCATGGCTCTTTGAGCTATTGATAAACTGTACAATGGGTACGATATTGTGTGTCGTCAGCGTGTGAGCAAGGGCCTCATCGTCGTTCAGAACGTAATACTGGTAGTGCTCTATATCTTGAAATTGCCACGATGTCTCATCCCAGCCTGCAAGGAGGAGCGAACCCTTTGGTGCGACGCTGTAGAGGTGGCGGACTCCCGCCAGCTCGGCATTCGTCACATAATCCACGCGCTCGTTGCCGTAGCGTGTGAAAAGAAAGCCTGCAAGCAAAACTATACTGATCGTACTGACAAACAATGTTGTTCTTGACGTTGGTCTTTGTGGCAGGGTGCGTCTTGGGATTCGTGCTTGTAAGGTTGTTTTTGTCGGCAATGCTATTTTAGGACGGATAAGCGGCGATCTGGTTAGTGGTGTATAAAAGAGGGCAGCGGCAAAAAAAGCCATCATGGGCAGGGTAAAGAGGTAGATGCGCATCAGCATCTCGCCGCCATACGACTGGACGAAAACGATCGGGAAAAGCACGACCGCCAGCAAGATAAAGCTGGTATCATGGTAGCGCTGTTTTAGACGCAGAATAGCTCCGAGGCAGGCCAGGCCCCATATCAAGAAGGTCATGATGGCCCGCATCTGGCAGACAAAGACATGTTCAGGAGCGCCCGTTGTGAGGCGATTCGTTGCATTAGCGTGAATTGCCTGGCCCAATTGCCCTGCATCTTTCAGAATCGGGGCCAGGTGACCGGCTAAGTAGGGTTGTGCCATAACAATAGCCCATCCAGCTGTCGCGGCGCACATGTAGATGGGCAGCCAGCGCGGAGTAATGCGACCGGTGACGACAAGCGCGGTTACCGTCGCAATGGTAAAAAAAGGTGTCAGTGGATGGCTAAAGACCATGAAGGCGAAGATGATGACGACGCAGGCCAGCAGCGCACGCCGTTGACGTGGTTGAACAGGCGTGACGTGTGGGTCTGGTGCTGTTAGCCACATATAGAGCGGTCCAACACGAGGCCAGAGCCTGCCCAATCGTCGCCGCATGGTCGCCTGTTGCTGGGGAGTTGCTGGTAGCGGTTTTTTGAACCACTTGAGCAAAATGGCAAGGATGAGCAGGTACAGGAAAAAGTTCAAGCCCTGGGGCGAGTAGTAATCCTGTGCGATCCAGTTCGTCAGATAAAAGAAGCCCAGGCTCAGCCATATGATACGTTTATTCACCGTGATCGTCGTAAAGATAACGTATGTTGTGGGCAAGTAGAAGAGATTAAAGTATACGGGCGCCCAGGTTGCGTAGCTGAGGATATCGTGAAGTCCAGCTATTTGTGTCAGGAACGCACTGAGGAGGAAGAAGCCCGGCCAGTTGAAATAGGCTTCAAAATAGGGATCAACGGCCCCGGTGCGCATGATGAGTTCTGTGAAGCCAGCGTGTTGATAGACGATGCTAAAGCGCGGCTGTTGCTCAACAAGAGTTGTTATACCGTAGAGCATAAAGATGAGCAGCAAAAGATGGAGTGCAAGCAGCCACTCAGAGAGCTTCTTTCGGTTTAATGCGATACAAAAGCTCACGAGCAGGAGGCCGAGAGCAACGATATTTGCTGCCGGTAATACTGAAACCAGGCCCAGATCCGTCATGGGTTGCAGCGTGATGGCATGGAGCGAGAGCAGCCACAACACGAAGGCGCTCAAAGGCAGCAGGACGCCGCCAACTGTGCCTGGCAGAGAGGGAAATGACCGTACAGAGGTTTTGCTAGCAAGTTTCGTGCTATTGACAGTGCAAAGGCCAGTGCGTGTGGTGGCGACCGTATTGCGCTGTAGGTAGCGTGAACTGGGTGTGCCGGCTGGGAGTATCGATTTCATATAGTATATTGTCTCTTTCTCAAAAACAACTTATAGCTCCATCCTGGGGGAAAGGCAGCTTTGAAGACTGTAGGAAGCGCGACGGCGGCCTGGATGCAGAGAGCAATATCCCAGCCGAGGCTCAAGCCAACTAAGCCGCCAAGATGCGCCCCCAATGCCGTCAACACCAGCTCAAGCACGCAGCCGATCGTTGCGACTGGGAGAGCGGCCTGGGTGACTTTACAATGAATGCGGCTCACTGCCATGTAATGGTCTGTGATGATCAGTGGAAATGCTCCGAGTCCGAGAATGCGCAGGCACCATGCCGCTTCCTGGGCATAAGTGCGGCCAAACAGTGCTAAGATCTGTGGCGCGGCAAAAAGGAGCAGAGCATTGCCGAGCAGGCAAGTTATCAGGGCGAGGCCGAGTGTAATGCGAATTTTATGCATCAGCTCGATGGTCTGACCAGCATTGATTGCGAAGAGAACAGTTGTCAGCGCATATGAAGCGATAAACACGAGACCAGAGATCATCCAGGCCATGTAAAACCAGGCATTGATTGTTGCCGACAGTAAGATCGTGACCAGGACAGGGAGCGCCGTCATCGGAAATTGCAAAACCAAATTGAGCGCGTGATGCTCCAGTGCCGTTGAGCGTAACGTACGAAGTAGCGCCCAGTCTGGGAGCAGACTTCTTCCTACTTTCTTCATTTTGAAGATGACAAGACCGACAAGCGGGATGAGCGAGAGAGCGATGCCCGCAACCCATGTGCTGTAGACGATCTCGCCGCCTTTGACGAGCCAGAGACTCGCCAGCACCAGGATCACCAGTTTGGCAGCTGCGAACAGTGCGTTGCGCCAGAATTGTAACGTTCCTTTCAGCAGGCCGATCAGAGCTGCATCAAGTACGTTGATGATCGCGGTGAGGCTGACTCCAGCGCCAAAGAGCAGGATGACGCCAATATTGGCGCCAAATGGGAGAAAGGCCGTTGAGACCAGAGGGGCAATAAGTATGAAGATGATCCCGCCACCAGCTCCAACTCCTCCCGCAGTGATGAGGGCAGCGCTCATAAGAGACGCCTCTTTGCCAGGATGGCGCGGGAGTTCGCCGATCAGCAGTGTTCCCAACCCCAATATACAGACAGCACCCAGCAGTGTCATGGCGGAAATGGCGGCTGAGGCCAGTCCGACCACCTGTGGAGGATATTGTCGTGCCGCGATCCACCAGTAGACAAAACCAAAGATGCCTGTGACCGCTGTAGTGCCGATTAACGATCCAGCATTAATAAGCATAACGTTATTCTTTTTGAGCCATGTATAGCATAGTGTTTTCAAGTTCCTGGCGTCCTTTATGAAGATCCATGAGCGGGGCGACTGCTAACGTAGCAGTTCCTGCTCGTTACTAACCAGTCGCTCGGGAATGTACCCGTTGCCCTGTTTCAGTTGGGGAAGATGCCGTTTTATGCTGCCGGTGATATAACCAGCCACGGTCAGGGTCAGTCCAGCAACAATCGCGCCTGCCCGGGCAAACTCCATTGCGTCAAATTGCAACAACCCGTTGCCTACGCTGCGTCCTATGCCTTGTGATAGCGTCTTGAGTATATAAGTACGTTCGCTCGCCAGGCTATCCTTTGAGCCGACAAACTGAGCAATATTGGCCTTTGAGAGACCTTCCGCGAGGCAGCGCCTACTAAAATACAGCCAGCCTGTACGGGCAGGGAGGATATGATGGTGAATGCGGGCCTGTGGCTCGTGGAGGAAGATCATCTGAGGCCAATGCTGGCTCGCTCGAATGCATAGCTCCGTCTCCTCGCATCCCATCGGCAGCGCCTCTCCGGCCCGTCCGATCCCCGTTCTGAAGCCGCCAACCGCTGCAAACATCTCGCGGCGGTAGCAGGCACAGCCACCAAAGGGATTGCGAACCACGACGGGTTGCGCTGGAAGGTCTTGATAGCTGCAACCAATCACCCAGTAGAACTGTCGTGGGAGCCAGCGTGGCGCT
>JAICIM010000533.1 GCA_025928885.1 Ktedonobacteraceae bacterium
GCGGTCATCCAGAATCGCCGCTTTGAGCCGGGCGTGCGTCGTGCCAGAGCATTTCTGCAATCAGGAGCGATTGGGCCGCTGACCACGATCAACAGTGATTTCTATATTGGGGCGCATTTCGGCGGATTTCGCGACCATATGGAGCATGTTCTCCTTCTCGATATGGCTATTCACACCTTCGATGCCGCCCGTTTCCTCAGTGGGGCCGATCCTGTGGCGGTATATTGTAAAGAGTGGAACCCTACCGGTTCGTGGTACGATCATGGCGCTTCAGCAACTGCCACGTTTGAGATGAGCAACGGCCTGATCTATACCTATCGGGGCAGCTGGTGTGCTGAGGGCTTCCCGACGACCTGGGAGAGCGACTGGCGCTTCATCGGACAAAGCGGCAGCATGAAATGGACGAATGGTGCAGACGTTCAGGCGCAGGTTGTAGCCGCCACGGGAGGTTTTCAATCAACCTATCAGGATGTTGCTGTGCCGCTTTATGACGGGGTAGATGATGTTGCCGGGCATAAAAGCCTGATCCAGGAATTTGTGACCTGCATTCAAACTGGCACTGAGCCAGAAACGATCTGTACAGACAATATTAAAAGTCTGGCGATGGTCTTTGGGGCGATTGAAAGTGCTGAAACCGGCAAGCGGGTAGAAATTAGCTGGTAATCCATACAGGGATTTTTTTCTGCATATTGCCTGTATGGACTGACAGCATGGATTCTGTATGAACTAGCAGTGACAAATCTCCTTGTCTCGATCAAAATACACATATGCGCATTATGCATTGTTGTATGAGAAGAATAGGAGATATTTCATGAGTACGGAAAAGAAAACACCAACTTTGTACGAATGGGCTGGTGGAGAAGAGGTGTTTCAACGCCTGACGGCAACATTTTATGGCAAAGTGATCAATGATCCGCTCTTGGAGCCGCTCTTTGGTTCGATGGCGCAGGAACATCCACAGCGTGTTGCCTGGTGTCTCAGTGAGGTTTTTGGTGGACCACAACACTATACAGAGCAGCGTGGTGGGCATCGCCATCTGATTGAAGAGCATCTGCATCGTCATCTGAGCGAGCAGCAGCGTGCTCGTTGGGTGAGCCTGCTGATGGAAACAGCAGATGAGATAGGACTTCCCGCTGACCCGGAGTTTCGCGCCGCGTTTGTCAGTTATATTGAGTGGGGTAGCCGTATTGCTCTTGCCGTTTCCCAACCGGGTGTTGAGATCACGGAAGATCTGGACCCGATGCCTCATTGGGATTGGATCGTCAAGCCTTTTCAGGATGAGCAGTCACAGGCATAAGAGAGGCTAGTTACATAAAGCAAATCAGGCAGAGTTTCTATGTACGCTTGAGTATATAAAACTCTGCCCGACAATTTGTTTAATGATATTGCTGTGAAACATGTATGCAGGAAGGTGAGAAGCCGATGAAGTACCATAGACTGGGAAGAACGGGACTCAAGGTGTCGGCGCTGTGTCTGGGAACCATGCAGTGGGGATATACAGCGAGCAAAGAGGCGGCGTTTGCGGTGATGGATGCCTTTGTTGAGCATGGAGGTAATTTTTTTGACACCGCCGATTTCTACGTGCGCTGGATCGATGAGAAACGGGGCGGCATTTCTGAGACGATCATTGGACAATGGATGCAGGCGCGGGGCAATCGCCAGGATGTGATCATTGCCACGAAGGTCTATCAGCCGATGGGCGAGGCACCCAATGCGCGGGGCCTCTCGCGCAAGCATATCCTTGAGGGAGTGGAGGCTTCATTGCGCCGCCTGCAAACCGACTATATCGATCTCTATCAGGCCCACGCGTTCGATGCGGAAACGCCGATTGACGAGACGTTGAAAGCCTTTGATGATTTGCAACGGGCCGGGAAAGTACGCTATATCGGTGCCGCCAATTATCCTGCCTGGCGCTTGATGGAGTCGTTGTGGAGCGCGGATGCACGCACTACTGTGCGCTACGATTCGTTGCAGCCGCACTATAATCTGGTGCATCGCGGCGAATTTGAGCGCGATCTAAAAACTATTTGCGAACAATACCAGATCGGCGTTATCCCGTATAGTTCGCTGGCGGGCGGCTTTCTGTCTGGCAAGTATCAGCGTGGACAACAGGTTGACAGTCAGCGGGCGCGTAGCGTGTTGAAGCGCTATGACCAGGAGCAAGCCTGGAAGACGCTAGAGACGGTACAGCGTATTGCCGACGAGCTTGGTAGCACCGCTTCCGCCGTCTCGCTGGCCTGGCTGCTGGCACAGTCGGTTATCACCGCCCCGATTACGGGCGCGAATTCTGTTGAGCAGCTGCGGCAGAGCTTGCCAGCGCTGGAAATCAATCTCACGCCAGCCCATCTTGCCGAACTCGATGCCGTCTCAGCCCAGGAGTAAAATGAAACTTGCCCACCCAAGAAAGAGTAGGCAAGTTTGCTGAGATCAAGCTGTATGTAGAGGCAGGAGATAGCGAGAGTGGCTCCCCTCAGATAAAAGCACATGATAGCGCTCTTGCTCTTGCTGGATTGTTCCTTGAGTGCCGCTGAGATACTGTGGTTGTCTGGTAGGATCTTCGCCAAGCAGTTCTCCAGACACACCTGCTGGCAGGCTGGTTTCGACCTCTAAACCTTGTTCGGTTCGCGTCCAGCGTACGTATATAGCACCATGCGGTGTTGGAACCGTCCCTTCTGCCCAATCGAGTGTAAAACTGTGCGGTGCGATCTGCACTAGCGCATAGCCGGGAGCAGCTGGTTGGATGCCCAGGATCTGAGTTGAGAGAAAGTAAGCGGGGGCGGCAGACCAGCCGTGGCAGAGGCTTCGGCTCCAATGGTTTTCGCGATATCCTGGAAAGGTCTCCCAGAATGTTGTCGCGCCTTTCTCCAGTATCTTGCCCCACTGTTCGCGAATGAGAGTCAGCACCTCATGGACCTTCCCTTGTGCTAGCATTGTTTCGAGTGTAAAGAAGAGGAACCAGGGGCTGCCGACTGGAACCACCCGATCGGCGGGCCAGGATTTTGCCCGGTCGGGAGAACTGCCCACAAACTCGCCCTCAAGCGCGTTCATAACCAGCGGCAGGATACGCTCGGCCCGCTCAGGTGGCGCACAGTGGCATTGTAGCACCAGCGTATTCGTTGGTTCGCTGATGCGGGTGCGCTGGGCAAACTCCTGCAACGTCTCCTGATTCGGCTGCTTGAGGCGGTCCACATGGTGCTGATAGGCCACCTCATCCCGTACCGTATCTACATAAGCACCGCGCTCCTCTGACCAGCAATATCGGTTGATGGCTGTGTAGACGCGTTCGGCAACCTCGCGATAGATTGTCGCATCAGTCGCCAATGCTGTCGCGTTTTCAGGAGTGATGGTTGTCAATGCTTCGGCCATTAGCGCCGCTTGACGGAGGCTTTCCACCAGCAGTGCATTGCTCGATGTCACTTCGCCATCTCTGGTTAAATCCATTGCGGCCCAATCAACCAGGTTCCAGAGATCGGGGAAGTCGAGCAGATCGCGTTCCGTGAGATAGCCAAGACAGCGCTGCAAGCATTCGCGTACATCGGGGTAGAGGGCGGCAAGACTGGCTTGATCGTTGGTCAACTGGTAATGTTCCCAGACGTTCCAGATCCAGAGAAAGGTCCACATGGGGATCTGGCTGAACCAGCCGCTCCCGACGTGATCGGTCGTGAGATGTGGCAGGTCACGCAGATGCGGAGGTTTGATGACATCCAGTTGGCGGGAGAGCGATTGACCAGTGAGGCGTAAGCAGCGATCCGTCAGCTCATAGGCCCCAAAGGCAACGGCGTTGACGAGCGCTGAGTTGCGTGCATCGCCAACCCAGAACGTTTGCTCATAGGCCGGACAATCGGTGTATGTATCTTCCATGCAAAGCTGCACAGTATAAGCCCCTACAGACCATATATCCGTTAACAATGGATCGCTACAGGCGAAGCGCCCGCGCCGTTCGACCGGATAAGTACTGAGCAGGCAGTGAAGATTGTAGAGCTTGACGGGCCGGCTGGCCCCACGCACTGTGAGCGAGGCATAGCGAAAGCCGCGCCGTTGATGTGAATGGAAGGTTTGATGGCCTTCGCGACAGATATAGCGGAAGCTGTTACGCAGCAGATCGGTCCAGAAAATTCCGCTATCGTCGATCCCCTCAAAGAAATTGATATCGACAATCGTCCCTTCAAGAGCATCCAGTTCCAGAACCGGGTAGCCAATCAGTTCGCGGTCGAAGTCGATGACCAGATGTATATCACCATCGGACTGTGGGTAGAGCGTGGTGTATTGCGCGTTCTGGTGAAGCAGGTTCGCCACGTTTGCGACGAGCTGCGGGCGCTCCCCTGCAAGGCGCTGGCGTGGTTGTGGCCGATCAATCGTGATATCGCAGAAGCCGTTGGAGGGCAAAAGAAAGCGTTGTGTCGAGGTCAGCTGCTGAATATCCACCATATTTTCAGATGCCAGCACCGGCAACCGGGGAACGGGTGGCCAGCTTACCGGATCAGTTGTCGCCAGTTGTGTGATGAGCGCCTCGTCTCGCTCGTCGAATGGACCGATGTAGGCCCAGACGCAATCGGCAGGAGCATTGGGTACAATCCTGGAGGCATCAAAGGTCAAAGACTCGGTGGTAGAAAATAACAGGCTGGGCCATTCAGAGCCTGTAAGCATGAAGAGGTTGCGTCCAGCGTGCAGATCGATCGTTGTGGGCAGATTGGTGAGCCGCTGTCCATTGCAGAGCATATATTTGGTGTCGTAATCTGCCTCGGCATAGATCGTGACGGTACAGGCGTGTGGCGTGATGATTTCAGTTGCGAATGCGCGTCCACGTTCGCCTGTTGGCTCGGCTCGTAGCCCTGTCAAGGGTGTTGCATAACGATGTCGCAGATCGAAGCACCAGTGATAGCCGGGTAGCGGTTGTGCCAGTTCAGCGGCAAGGACACGAGCGGGCATGACGGGATCGCGGGTTAAAAATGGGATGCTACGTGGAGCCAGTGTATTCCAGGGAGGTGTACCA
>JAICIM010000690.1 GCA_025928885.1 Ktedonobacteraceae bacterium
AACAGGTACACTAACGAAAAGAGGAAATCTCATGTTTACGAGTTAGCGCATACTTGCCATCATCCCGTACAATAGAAGGCAACTTCTGTTCACTCATTTGAGAGGATGGAACAAGCATGCTATTTGAAAGGGGTAAGTTGCTTGATTTATTGTAGGGGAATCCGAGGAGCCACGACCGTAGAGCGCAATGATCGGGAGGAGATCCTCGCAGCGACCAGGGAATTATTACAATTAATAATCGAGAAGAACGACCTGCACGCGGAAGATGTTGTGAGCGCGTTTTTCACAGTAACAAATGATCTAGACGCAGTGCATCCCGCGCTTGCGGCTCGTTCTAAGGCAATAGGCTGGCTGGACGTTTCGCTGATGTGCGCTCGCGAAATCCCGGTTCCTGACAGCCTGGGGAAGTGCATTCGTGTGCTGGTGCATGTCAATACGACCCGCACCAATGCTGAGATCCAGCATGTGTACATTCGGGGTGCTGTAAGTTTGCGCCCCACGTTCGCGTTAGATGTGTAGTCAATTGAACACAGAAACCGGCAATCATGACAGGGTGGTCACGATGGCCGTGTGCCAGCAACGCTATGCTGGCTCTTTACCATTTTGATCTATCTGGAGGAGTCACGTTGTCATGATTGTTGTAATGAAAGCATCGTGTAGCGAAGAAAATATCGAACACGTATTAACAGTTCTGGAGAAGCACGGCCTCACCGGTCATCCCTCCCGTGGCGTCGAGCGCACCGTGATCGGCGTCCTGGGCGCAGTTGGTCCTTCGGGCGCACCTGGCGCGATTGGTGGCATCAACCCGACCATTGGCGAGACGCTGGAATCACTGCCCTGCGTCGATAGCGTCCTGCGCGTCTCCAAGCCCTATAAGCTCGCCAGCCGCGAGTTTCATCCCGAAAACACCATAGTAGAGGTGCCTGCGGCCTGCGTTGCTGGTGGCAGCGTCCCTATTGGTGGCGATGCCGTGGTGATGATGGCCGGACCCTGCACCGTTGAGAGCGAGAAGCAGCTGATGACTACCGCCGAGGCGGTGCGCAAAGAGGGCGCAACCATCCTGCGTGGTGGCGCGTTCAAGCCATCCACCTCACCTTATGGCTTCCGTGGCCTGGGCGAAGAGGGCCTGAAGCTGCTGGCAAAGGCCCGCTCAGAGTTTGGCATGGCGGTGATTACTGAGGTCATGACTCCCTCCGATGTGCCGATGGTGTGTGAATACGCAGACATACTCCAGATCGGCACTCGCAACATGCAGAACTACATGCTGCTCGACGAGGTGGGGCGCACACAAAGCCGGTTGTCCTCAAGCGTGGCATGTCGGCTACCTTTGAAGAGTGGCTCCTGGCCGCCGAATATGTGCTTTCACAGGGCAACCGCAACGTCATTCTCTGCGAACGCGGCATCCGTACTTTCGAGAAAATGACGCGCAATACGATGGATATCAGCGCAATTCCGTTGATCAAACAGATCTCGCATCTGCCCATCATCTCCGATCCCAGCCAGGGAACCGGTCGCCGCGATCTGGTCACGCCGATGACGCTGGCCTCCGTCGCCGCTGGCACCGATGCGCTGTTGATCGAGGTCCATCCCAACCCGGATGAAGCCTTGAAAGATGGGGCGCAATCGCTTACTCTCGATCAGTTCCAGCAGTTGATGCCACAGTTGCACGCTGTCGCCGGAGCTATTGGCCGCTCGGTCATCACGAAATAAGCGCAGGCAAAAGAAAAGCGAAGGAGATCGACGTTCTGGCGACATCCTTCGCTTTTTCATATGATCTATGCAACGCCCAGTAGAGCATTTATTCCGCTGAGAGTGTAACGGGCCGATTGCTGCTGGCGGACTCGATGGTGGCGTACATCAGGGACAGCGTTTTGAGGTTATCGCGCCCGGAGGTCTCCGGATCCTGACCGCTCTGCACCGCCTGCACAAACGCATTCAAGCTGCCGGATCGATCCGTCAAGGGGTAGTCGGGCAGTTTGATCGTGCGGACACGCTTCCCTCTTGGGCGCACCTGCACATATTCGGGCAGCTCACCGCGACTGGTCCAGATAATCTCGCCCTTTTCGCATTCCATATGCCACTCGCCGGCCCAGTTCGTATACGGCGCAGTGCTTACCCAGCTTCCGCGATAGCTCACCACCACTCCCCCGTCAAACGTGATCGTTGCCGTGCCTGTTGGTGGCTCGTCATAGTTGCTCAACGGCGGGTTCCACGTCTTGCAGGTCACTTCCTGCGGTTCCTGCCCAAGCACCATACGCATCAAATCGAAGTGATGGATCGACATATCGGCCAGCAACGGCTCCCAGATGGTATAGTGGCGGTTCGTGCCTTTCGGGGCAACGTTATCGTATCTTCTGAAATCGATATTGACCGCATAGACCGGTCCCAACACCTGCTTACGGATGAGATCGGCAACCACACGAGGCGCGGCATAATAGCGATAGTTCTGGCTGATCATCATGATCCGATCATGCTGCGCGGCGGTCTCGACGATCTGGCGTGCCTCCTCCACCGTGGGAGCAAACGGTTTCTCCATCAACACATGCTTCCCAGCATTGAGCGCTTCCAGAGCACTCGGCACATGTCCAGGCAGGCTTGCAGTCACTAGCACAGCATCGGCCTCAACCGCATCCAGAGCGCATTTCAGCGACGAAAAGCAGCGCTCGGCTGGCAGGTCCAGGCTCTTCTGCGCTCCCTGCAACGTCTCCTCATGCACATCAACCCAGGCGACCGCCTCAACATCCTTGTTTTGCGCGACGACATCAGCCGCCCAGTTCTTCCCCCATCCTCCGAGGCCAACCTGAACAATACGTAACACCATTGTAGTATCCTCCAAAAAATACGCGATAGCTCGATACCACATCGAGCCGGTAAGGAAAACGTTTCCCCTCTTCCATAGTTATACAGAACGCTGCATGTGTTGTCAAGATAACAATAGGAAGTGAGCGGAGGAAAGGGAAGAGGAACATCATCACCATGTGTGCCAGTGTGCACAAGTGCAACGCCATCGTTGGTTAATCGGTTACTCACGCAACGAGCGTTGATAATACGCCATTTGCATCGGGGCTTCGGCAACGCCAACCAGCAACGTCGAGAGGCAAGAGGTATCATATTCAGCCAGCAGCATGCATAGCTCATCACCAATATACTCGGCAATACGCTCAGCTGTTGAATTATCGATTGGCATCTCAACTACATCCTGGCGAGGAAACACGTACCGTCTCTTGCCAAAATGGATTTCCCACTCTGTAGCCGAGGAATGCAAGATGAGGTGTGGATTGTGCAGCGGCAGGAGGAAGCGGTGGTCGAGCCGACGGCAAATCTCCTTTGTCAATCGCTTCAGCACCGTAAAATCGAAGATCAGCTTGTCTTCCCCCAGCTCGCCTTCAATCTCAATCAGCACTTCGTAGTTGTGTCCATGCAAGTGCTCACATTTGCCACCATAGGTAATGAAGTG
>JAICIM010000737.1 GCA_025928885.1 Ktedonobacteraceae bacterium
AAGCTACCAGTGATTTTTGCATTGAATTCAAGATACTACGCCTCCAAGCCTCTATTCAATCAACGGTGCATAGCTCAAGCGTCTATGAGTATAGCATAACCAAACCGATTTGACATGAGAAGTTCTTCTGATTTTTTCAGCGATTCTTATGATTTTTACAATTATAATCACCGCTTTTCTCATGCAAGATGGCCTCACATCACCCTTCAACCTCATACCTCGGGGTTTGCCCTTTTGCTCCTCTCACTCTATTGACGATGTATAAAGCCATAATAAAAATCCTGGTCAGTAAGACATTATGGCTATCTACCTCATCTCTCCTATTTTCTCGCTTCGGAGGCTTTGTTTTATCATTGACGGAAGTAAGTTTTTTCCTCATACTTTTACTGGTCAAACATAACAGTTCATGGCCCTTCACACGAAGGGTCATGAAGCGTCCTGCATACCCCATTGACAATTGGCGGGGAATACTGTACATTATTCTTGTTACAATTACTTGACAAAACGCTAATTGATGATGATAAGGCATTTGTGCCAGATTTGATAGTTTTTAAGAGCAACCTCAAGAAAGGAGAATTTTCCATGTCGCAATGGTTTTCTCCTGCCCACATATTCAGGCTAACCGCGCCCGCCTCCTGTTGCCAGGCGTAGGTTTGTCACCCGCTATGAGCAGACACGCTCGCACTCTTCTTTGATTCGATTTTTTTCAGGGTATAACACACAAACATTGTGAGGCGTTTCTACACACGGCTGAGCGGCGCTGTTTTCTATTCTCATCTATCCTCTACTCGAACGCGCCCTGCCTGTGAGAAGTCTAGAAAGCGATGAGTCACCTTGAATCCTGCTATCACTGTTACGCAAAAACAGCTCTGTGATCTTTTGCTCAATGTTGCCCTTGTGCGCCCCGTCTTTATCTGGGGCCAACCAGGAATCGGGAAATCCGCACTGGTACAGGAATTTGCCACGCAGGTCGGGTTGCCCTGTGTTTCGCTACTGGGCAGTCAACTTGCCCCCGAAGATCTGCTCGGCGTGCCTCAAATTCTCGATGGCACCAGCCGCTTCTGTCCTCCACGCATGATCGCGCGTGATGAACCATATTGTTTGTTTTTAGATGAGCTGAACGCATGCAGCCACGAAGTACAGAAGGCGTTCTATAGCCTGATCCACGAGCGGCGTATCGCTGAATATACGCTGCCAGAAGGATCGATCGTCATCGGCGCTGGCAACCGTGCGCAGGATAGCGCCATCGTCCGCCCCATGTCGTCGGCACTGCTCAATCGTATGGTGCATGTCCATCTGACCGTTTCGCACCGGGACTGGCTTGAGTGGGCGCACTACGCTGATATCCATCCCTGGGTGATCGAGTATATCCAGAATCGCCCGGACCATCTGTGGCACGCACCGCCCAAACACGAAGAGCCGTTCTCCTCGCCGCGCTCCTGGCATATGTTGAGCGATGCGTTGAAAGAGTATGGTGAGCGCCTGAACGACCAAACGCTGGAAGTGCTGGCCTTTGGCTGTCTGACGCCCCACCATGCCGGACAGTTCAAAGCGTTCGTGAAGCAGGTCAAGAGCAAGTATCGCCTGACCGCCATTCTCAAAGGCGAGGCGAGTTGGCCGGCACGCCCGGAGGATCGCGATATCCTCTACTTCCTGGCCCAATCGTTCCGCGCACATCTGCTTAAAGAGATACCAGCGCAACAGGCCGCCATTACCGGACGCCAGCGCGATCTGGCATTCCGGGCAAAGGCGCTACTCAAAGATCTGGCATCCATCAGCCTGGAAATAGCTCAGATGGTTGTCTCTAAACAGGATGGAGAAGAGTCGCTACCAGCCTGGTTTATGGTGGAGATTGTGCGCGATCTGCCCCGCATCGTAGAGAAGAGGGAACGCGATGTCGCGAAAAGGTAACAGGCACGCATTTTCCCAGGCACAGGCCGAGGTCAATCGCATTGTAGGGCGGCGGGCCTTATATGGGCATCCCATCTTTGGTCCGCTGGCATATCATACCAGTGAAGAAGAGAACAGCAATCTCTGCCCCCAGGACGGTTGGGCGGTGGTAACGAGCAGCGGACAGATCCATATTAACCCGCTGAAAATGGGCGATCCCGATGAGTGGTGCTATGTCTTCGCCCATTGCCTGCTGCATCTAGGCTTCGGTCATTTTCAGCAGAAAAAGTATCAGCGAGAACTGTGGAATGCCGCCTGCGACTGCTATATCGCTCGTTTTCTGGACGATCTCAAGTTCGGTCGGCCCCCACGAGAGCTGCAAGGGCTGGTCCAGGAGGTGCAGGCGCTCGGGATCAATACGCGTTCAGAAGAGCGGCTCTTCGAGGCGTTCTGTGAGCGCGGCCTGCCCGAGCAATTGCTGCCAACAGGAACCGCCGGGCTGACGGCTATTGATATGATCGAGGTTGCACCATCAAAATATTACGTAGTTGATTGGCAGGATCACTTCGCAAAAGGACTGGTGATGGCGGTGGCCGACGCGGTGGATGTCGCAGGAGGAGCGACGCCACCGCCGCGCGATCCCGATGGACGCGTGATGAGCGAGGCCCAACGCGCCCGCAACTGGTTCATCACGTCCTATCCACTGCTCGGCGCACTGGCAGCCAGCTTTGAGATTATCGAAGATCAACTGCTCTGCCATCGCATGAATATCGCCGTGGCCGCCGTCAATATGGAGCAGCGCGAGATCTATATCAACCCACGTGCCGGTCTAACCCAGGAAGAATTGCGCTTTGTGATGGCCCACGAACTGCTGCATGTGGGCCTGCGCCATGATGTGCGCTGCGCCGGACGCGACTT
>JAICIM010000108.1 GCA_025928885.1 Ktedonobacteraceae bacterium
CTGGATAAAATGGTAACCATCTCCAAACAGGCATTGTGGGAGACGCGCAACTATATGTTCTCCCTGAAACCTCTCATGACCGGACACACTACGCTGGCCCAGATGCTAACCAATCAGGTGCGAGAGTTTGAAACTATCAGCGATCTACCAGTTCACCTGGAAATTATAGGCAGCGAAGCAGAGCGAGACGCGAACGGGCGCGATGGACACACCGCAGCACAGGTTGGCACGGCCATTTTTCGCATTGTACAGGAGGCGCTGACAAACGCTTACAAACACGCCTCGGCAACCGCACTACATATCCGCCTGCACTACCTGCCGGACAGTATAGAGGTCGAGATTTGCGATAATGGGCGCGGCCTGCCAGCACCAAACGATGAGTCCACCACAGAAGCAGGTGGGAAGCGCTCGTCTCTCTATTCAGGACGTGGTATAGTGGGAATGCGCGAAAGAGCAGCAGAATTAGGTGGTACGTTGGAAGTCGTACCAATTCCTGATGGCGGCGTCAAGGTATGGGCAAGGATACCATTTGAACAACTGGGAGGTCCGGTTTTGCCATGACAAAGATACGGCTAATGATTGTCGATGACCATGAAGTTGTCCGCCTGGGTATGCGGGCGGCCTTCGAGCTTGAGCCAGATATTCAGATCGTTGGTGAAGCTAGCAACGGAGGAGAAGCCGTAGCCAAAATCAACGTGCTGGACCCGCAGGTCATTCTCATGGATGTGCAAATGGAAAAGATGGACGGCATCGAGGCCTGTCGAGAAATAAAAAGTCGCTATCCCCACATCCAGGTATTGATGATTACCTCCTTCACCAACGAAGAGGCCGTACTGGCCTCCATCGTGGCAGGCGCTAGCGGCTATCTGCTGAAAAACGTGAGTCGCGCCGAACTTTTGAAGGCCATTCGCCATATCGCCAGCGGCCAATCGCTGCTTGATCCAAAGCAGACCGAGCAGGTTCTGTCGCGTATGACCGCAGGCAATATCCCCACGCCGGGCGAGGATCTCACTGAACGAGAACGCGAAGTCCTGGCATTAGTGGCGCGTGGCTACACAAACAAACAAATCGCCGAAGCTCTCTATGTGAGCGAAAAAACGGCCCGTAATCACGTCAGTCACATCCTGGAAAAACTGGGCCTGTCGCGTCGCAGCGAAGCGGCTGCTTTTGCGGTTGAACATAAACTGGTGCCACCACAAAAGTACTCTCCCGGCGATCATAGCTAATCCACGAACGAAATACGTAAATTACTATAAACAACTCTGGCAGCGAGGGCCAGAAAGCCCATTGTGCCAACGGTAGATGTTGTTGTTTCTCGATCAAGAAACACCCCATTGACATAAAAGGAGAGAGAGCTGCCGTTCATGACGATTTGTAACGTATTTTTTACATGATAGCCGCTTCTAAAGCCGCGTGGAACAGTACCCTCTTTCGAAAGAGTAGTGCCGAAGGGCATGCCAGCAGAGCAAGCAACGCTGTAATTTCCCTGACTATCCACTTCAAACAGACAGCCAGCATAGTTCCCCATAAACGGAAGCGAGGACATCCTGAAAACTACACCGCCGCTCTGTCCGCTGAGGAGCGTCATATCTACTGAAATCGTGGCATTCCCATAGGAATAGCGACCCTCCATACATGTGACGAGGGCGCTGCTGGAGGATACATGATAACCATCGCTCTGAAAAGCACAGTTAGTACGCTCGTCCCAATTTGCCTGCCAGGTTGCGGGAGCGCGAGAGTCGTTGAGAGGATCGGTGTAGAGCGGATCTCCAGCGGTGGCGGTCTGAACAACGCCCGCAGTCGCATTGACATTCGTCTGCTCCGTTGCCGCCTGCTGCCCAGCTACAACAGCCGTCGCATTCGGGGTCGCTTGTACAACTGTTGCCGTTGCTCTAGACACTGGAGCGGTGACCTTGCGGGCAGGAGTTACCGTAGCTTTCGCCGTTATTGCAGTCGCCGTCGTATGCATTTGCACTACAGGAGCAGTGGCCGCTGGCGTAGGAGTGATAGTGAGAGGCTGATGAGGATGCAACGAAGGAAGCAGGGCTGGCACGATAACAACGAACAGCAAGACCAATGCCAACAACCCCATAGCCACGCGACGAAGGCGTGCTGAACGCCGAGTTACAGGCAACGATTGATCGGGCTGAGCAAAAGAACTGTTGGTGGCTGGCAAGAGATGGTCCTCTGTGGAGCGTGCTGGCGATGCAGACAGAGAGGCAAGTTCCACTACGCTTTTTGCGTCATCTTGAGCAGCATCTACAGGCTCGCTACGCTTCACTTCTGAAGTAGTACTTTCTCCCGAACGCGGAGTAAGCGAGAGGCAAAACGCCTCGGCAAAGGTGGTAACGCTGGCATAGCGCTGCTCCGGCCTCTTCGCCAGCGCCTTGAGCATTACTTTTTCAGTGTGCGTAGAAATATGTGAGGCCAGGCTGCGTGGAGAGGGCGGGTGATTGTTGATATGCATGGCAATCAGTGCAACCTGGCTCTCAGCAGAAAATGGGAAGCGCCTCGTCACCATCTCGAAGACGAGAACACCCAGCGAATAGAGATCGCTATAAATACTGGCTTTCTGTCCCTCCTCAAACAATTCAGGAGCCACATAATCGACGGTTCCCAACACCTCACCAGTTGTGGTCATCGTCGCATCGGTCGAGGTGCGTGCAATGCCAAAATCTGAGAGATAGCAGCGGCCTTCGGCATCTAGCAACACATTAGACGATTTAATATCGCGATGAATAATACCTCGTCTATGGATATAGTCAAGCGCATCAGCTATATTGGTAAGATAACGGGCTATCTCTTGCAACGAAAGGGGAGGGAGGCGGTGAATGCGATCCCGTAACGTGCCATGCTCCATAAAGGGCATGACAATATAGTACTGCATCTGCCCATCAAGAACGCTCTCCCCCGCGTCGTAGATTGGCATGAGGCAGGCATGCCGCAGATTCCCCATCAAGCGAGCTTCACGAACAAAGCGCCGCAGCAAGTCCTCATCATCGCGCCGAAACATCTTGACGGCAACCGCGCGTTCAAAGCGTGGATCATATCCCAGATAGACATCCGCCATCCCACCCTTGCCAATTAACTGCTTCAACTCATAACGATCAAGGCTTCTCCCTTCAAGGCCACCCATAACCTCTCCACTCCCAACTGCTTAAAATTTTTCAATATGAACGAAAGGCATGCTATCACGACATATAGGCATGCATAATCACATAAGCGCATTTGTTGCCTAAACGCTTTTTCTCTCTTTTTCCGCTGCTCCTATGCTTTCTGATAGAGATGCGTAGCCTCATCATAGACATAAAATGGATTGCCGCGCTGAAATCTGAGGTTGCCATCGACCAGAGAGAGCCAGAACAGCACGCGGGTATTTGTTGGCAATTTCTTGATCGGATAGCGCCAGTGGTCGAGTGCGCCCGAACCGGTTACACCGATCATCCATGCGCCATCGTCATCAACAATCGAATTAGGAGTCAGGTCGCTACATGCAGCAGCCAGGGGATCGCGCTTATTATCAATCTCAAAATTGCAGCCGTGCAAAGTCATCCCGTTCAGCGACATCTGGGGGTCCACATAGGGATAGGTATCAAAACCTTTTATACCCTTACGCGGCATCAGCGCAAACGTCCAGATCCAGGAGCCAGGGCGAACCGAGAGCGTCGTCTGTACTGCCAGCTTCACCATCACCTGATCTGTAATCTGGACCGTAAAGAGGCAGCCACCGGAACAATCAGCGGTCGTTGGCTCCTGATTTGGCACATTAATTAAGGGCGTTGGCAGTACCTGCTGAGGTGTGCTAGCCTCAATCTTACGAATACTCCCCCCAAAAGAGATTAGCGGATAATGGGGAGAGAGCGGCAACACCATGCCAGGCTGCAATTTATGGCAATCATGGCCGATAGCTGTCCCTAAAGCTTTGACCGTCTCCGGCTTGGCATCGCTAAAGACCTGGCTCGCATCTTCCATACGCATTTGATACGTAAGAATACTGCTACAGGAATCGCCTTCCTGAACAGTATATAAAATAGAGCCGACCTGCGGCAAAATCGTGGGAAAAGGTGGGGGCGGCGTGGGAGTAGCCGAAGGAGCGGGAGCGCTCCATGAATAGAAGAGATGCGTCATTGACGGCAAAACATTACCACCCACCCGCGTCCCGATAAGAAAGGTCGGCACAACAACAATAACGAGAATAGGTACTAATAAAAGAATTTTCCAGGGTATAGAACGTATGACTACACGAAGATTTTCTGCTGAAGTACTTCGTGGATGAAAGCGACGCGCCATAGCCGCCTCCTCCGATCTATCATATCTTTATTCAAATGTAGTATACTAGCAAGCAATCAAACAAGCTACAAAAGCAACATAAAAGCATAGTCGCTTACGCAACATATCAATCATAAATATTATACGGACTTGAGCAACACATCTTTATGTTCTTCACACAGCCAGAAAATAGGCAACGCATCTTCTTCTATGACTGTTAGCAGGCTGCTTACTTCACGCCATGCCAGTTCATAGTCCAGCCCTGAAATCACGCCCTGAACCAGCGCCTCGTCAAGCTCATCGGCATCCAGGAGGGTTGCCTGACCATCGGGAGCAACATCCAGATCGAGATAGAGATCTTCGTACCACAACACACCCTGCGCATCCAGGTAGTGTCGCCTGCAAATATCGATATACCAGCGTGCAATCTCACCCTGAGCATCAAAGATCGTTGTTACAGCGTAACGCGAATTATCGGGAAAATGCTGGAGCCACAGATACCCTTTATCCGCGAGACAGACCGGCCCATCCGCAGGCTTGATCCATAAAGGTTCGCGTACCGCGTCGATACAGAAGAGCGAGACATGCCCCTTAAATGCATATGTATCAAGATATGTCATCGCAAAACGTTTTTGCAGAATACGCTGCCAATCCTGACGATCCGCTCGCTTTTGCTTCATACACTACCTCATCCAGTTTCTCACAATCGGACTCATCTCGCCCGAATATATACAGTATAACGCTCATCACCGGTATGGTCAAACAACGCAAGCTAACAGGCCATCTGCATAGAAAAAAGAGAGCGGCCCACCATAATCGTATGAGCCGCTCCCTGCTTCCCAATAGCAGTCTTAGCGTGCGGTATTTTGCGCATGGATAGCGCGTAACAGGCGTTCAGGGGTCAGAGGGAGCTGACGAATGCGGATACCAAGCGCATCAGCCACAGCATTCGCCAGCGCGGGGGCAACGCCATTGAGCGCGATTTCAGCCACCTCTTTTGCTCCAAACGGCCCGGCGGCATCGTTCGTTTCCACGAAGTATGTCTGCAATTCAGGCATATCCGGGGCGCTATAAATGTGGTAATCGCTCAGATTCGCGGTTACAGCCTGCCCTTTCTGATCGTAGACCATCTCTTCAGAGAGGCCCATGCCCAGCCCCTGCGCAACGCTCCCCTGAATCTGGCCTTCAGCGATCATGGGATTAATCGTTCGCCCGGCATCGACCGCCGTGATTGATGAGATGACGCGCAAGCTGCCTGTCTCCGTATCGATCTCGATCTCCACGCCCTGCGCCGCAAAAGCGGTAGGGATCTGCGGCTGCTTCCAGGAGGCGGTGGTCATGATATGTCTGTTCTCGACATAGAGACAATGCCTGACCACCTGCTCAATGGTCAACGTCTGCCCATTGGGGGCAGAGATCACGCCGTTATGAACCTTCAAGGACTCTGGCAACGCATTGAGCATGCGCCCGGCGACAATCACGAGCTGACGGCGCACCTGCTCGGCGGCCCTTTTCACGGCTCCCCCGCTCAGATAGAGCGAAGAGAGGACCCCCTCGCCGATCAGTGGAGGCACCATGCTTGTTTCATTTGTATGCAGTAGAATACTGGCAATGGGCGCACCCAGCGACTCGGCGGCAATCTGTGCCAGCAGCGTTTTCGCGTCACCACCACCATCCGTAATGCCCACAAAGATATCGAACGCCCCATCCTCATTGAGCTTGATCATCGCTCCGCCCGTCCCTGTGGGCGCGAGTGGATTGCCGTGCAGGGAAAGAGCCAGGCCAACGCCGCGTCGAAAGCGTCCATTCCCCACACGCCCGCGCTTGGTGTGCCAGTTCAGTTTCTCCTCCACAAGGCGCAAACATTCCGGCAACCCACAGCTGGCGATGCGAGGAGCAGCCTCTTTCGCACGCGGCGAGGCAGGCAACCAGGGATAGACATCCCCAGCTTTTAGCCAGTTTCTCCGCCTGAATTCCAGCGGATCGAGGTGAATCCGTTTCGCAACCTCGTCCATATGACATTCAAGCGCAAAGAAGTCCTGCGGAGCGCCATAGCCACACAATGCGGCAGCTGGCGGCTGATTGGTATAGAGAATTTCGGCAACATAGCTCATATTAGAAGCCGGGTAGAGCGCGAGCGCCTCCGATGCACCACTGTTGGGTGCCAGCAATTGATGGGTTGCATGTGCGCCTGTACTGGCAAGCAGAATCATCTGATTTGCTACAATGGTCCCATCTTGCTTCACTCCCGTCTTTAAACGCACCACATATTGCTGACGCAAACGAGTAGAGTTAAACTCTTCGTCCCGCGAATAAGCCAGCATCACAGGCCGCCCTGTAGTAACGGTCAACAGAGCGCACAGATCCTCCAGGACGATCTCTTGCTTGAGGCCAAAGCCGCCACCCACCGCTGGCTGCACCACCCGAATCTGACGCGATGGCATATCCAGAATATGAGCCAGAGTGCGATGTACATGATGCGGCACCTGCGTACTGGTGCGCACCACCAGTGTGCCATCATCATCGAAATAGGTGATGGCGGTATGATTCTCTAGCGGCGTAGGTTGGACCGCTGGCACAAAATACTCGGCCTCGACGACCGTATCGGCAGCCGCGAAGCCCTGCTCAACATCGCCCACCTCGGCTCGCACACGTGCCGCAATATTGCGTGTAGCATCATAGATGCCGGTGACATCAGTTTCGGGATGAATGACCGCTACACCTTCCTCCAGCGCCTTACGTGGATCGAGAACTGCTGGCAACACATCATATTCCACCTGGATCAAGTTCAGTGCTTCTTCCGCAATTTCAGAGGTTTCAGCGGCAACCACCGCCACCCGATCGCCGACGTAGCGCATAATATAGTCAAGGCTAAACTGATCGCGCGGTCCCTCATCACCCTGAGCACGCTCCACGCTTGAGAAAGGCGTCCGGGGAACATCTTTATAGGTCAGGACCGCATGAACGCCGGGCAGCGCCTTCGCCTCGGAAACGTCGATAGTGCGAATAGTGGCATGGGCATGAGGGCTGGACAGGATGCGAGCAAAGAGCAGGCCACGCGGCTGCACATCAGCAGTAAAAGATGGCTTCCCGGTCGCCAACCTCACTCCATCTATATTGCTGACCGGCTTTCCCACCATCTCTAAAGCGGCATCTAGCCGCGCCCCCTTGAAGCCTGAACCGCTGGTGGTGATGACGGGTATTTTTGTTGTCGCGCCTCCCGCCGTACCATGTGCAGCTCCTACCTGAAACTTTTCCGCCATTGAGATCGCACTCTCTTCATAACTGGCCGTGGTATATTCCACTGGCTCCACGTGTTCACCGCGCAGCACAGCTGCCGCCCTCATCACCGCCTGCACGGGCTTGACGTACCCGGTACAACGGCAGAGGTTGCCCGAAAGCGCATCCTTGACCTCCTCCTCGGTAGGATGAGGATTCTTCTGAAGCAGTGCATGGGCAGAGAGCAGCATCCCCGGCGTACAAAAACCACATTTGACCGCGCCGACCTCGATAAACGCCTGTTGGAGAGGATGCAACTTCTGAGTAGAGCCGAGCCATTCAGCCGTCGTGATTGTACAACCACCGGCCTGCCCGGCCAACATCACACAGCTCGGGCGCGGCACCCCATCCACCAGCACAGTACAGGCCCCGCATTCCCCCGTCTCGCAGCCCTGCTTCACGCTGCAATAGCCTTCCCGACGCAACATGGAGAGTAAGGTCTCGTTGACGGTCACATCCATACTTTCAACAACGCCATTGATATGTAATTCAAGTTCCATGCTAGACGACCTTTCCAGCTCCAGACGACACCATGCTACGCCAGTGAGCAACATTTATCGCCTCTTCGAGCGCATGAGCAGCCAGATGGACGCTACACACGCGACGATAGGCATTACTTACGTTGACATCAGACGGGAAACGCATGTTGGAGAGGCCGGCGCGTAACAATGCCTGCAGCCGCTCACTATCAATCGGATGAACCACCGCATAGCCCTCCAACTGCTGCTCGATCAACTGTGCGCGTACCGGCTCCATATTGACACCGCCAAACGCCAGCCGCACCCGTTTATATTTCCCATCCACGATCTCAACCAGCGCGGCAACATTTAACAGCGCAACATCGGTCGGCGTCTGACTGATGCGCATAAACGACGTGCCGCACCCCGCAGCCGGTTGCGGAATCGCCACCTCCACGATCAGCTCAGCCGGACGCCGCTCCAGGCTCAAAGTAGCGCAGGCCAGACGCCGCTCCTGTTTTCCTTTAAACACCACGCCCGAAAGCGCCAGGCCGGGACGCTCGGCAGTTCCGCCGCTGAGATTGACCTGCGTTTTTGAGCCAGAACGCACAACCGCTTCGGCATCAAGGGCCACGAGCGCCGTCCACAAGTCAGCCTGAGAAGCAACACCAGTCGCCAGGGTACCACCGATGGTCGCACTGTTACGAATCAAGCGAGAGGGCGAAGATGCTAGAGCTGCGTGGGCAAGCAAACCGGTAGCAAATTCTTTGAGCAGCGGAGCCTCGGCCATCGTCTGTAATGTCGTCATCGCGCCAATATGCAGGTAACGGGCATCATCCGAAATATACGCCAATTCAAGGTCACGAAGATCAACAACCGCCTGAATACTATCATCTTTCAAGCCTAGTAAATAGGTTCCTCCGGCCAATGGGACCGTCTTTGTATCAAGACGCCCTAAAAGGAGGAGCGCATCATCGATATGCTCCGCCCAATGATATTCAACAAGCTTTAGTAGCATGCACATTACCTTTGTAGTGGTAGCAGAGAAAACGCTTCAACATCGATTAATCCCTGATCTGTCAATTTGAGCGAAGGTATCACCGAGAGAGAGAGAAAACTGAGTGTCATACATGGATGATCCAGCGTACAACCAAGTGCTGCGGCAGCCGCATCAAGCGCGTGCAGCTGTTGAACCAGTTCCGCAGCAGGCAACGGGGAGACCAGCCCTGCCAGCGGCAGGGGAACGCTTGCTTGCACAATACCATCAACGACGCAAGCAAACCCTCCACCAATCTCTTCCAAAACCCGCGCGGCACGGAGAATATCGCTATCGCTGACACCAGCGATGACAATATTATGAGCATCATGGGCAACGCTAGACGCGATAGCGCCTTTACGCAGACCAAAGCCCTTTACCAGTCCCAGACCAACGCGTCCGCTGGCGTGATGACGTTCAATGACAACCAGTTTGAGCAGGTCACGCTCAGGATCGGCAACGATTTTTCCGTCACGCAACGGAGCCTCGTCACGTAAATGTTTTGTCGTAATCTGTCCTGGTTCAATACCAATGATCTCAACCATGCCCGGTTTGCCCGCAATCTCCAGATCGGCTTCGGAGACCGCGCCAAGATGAATCGTGCCAGTAGCATTGCCGATCTCAGCGGCTGGCAGATCAACCAGTAAAGCGCCTTCACGAGCCACTAAGCGGCCTTCTCGATAGACAGACTCGACGTGAAATGTCTGGAGGTCATCCAAAACCGCCAGATCGGCAACAAAACCAGGCGCGATGGCTCCTCGATCGTACAGACGAAAATACTGTGCGGTATTATATGAAGCCAACCGGATAGCCTCAACCGGGTCCAGTCCCAGTTCGATAGCACGCCTCACCATTGAGTCGATATGACCACGCGTGGTTAAATCCTGCGGGTCGCGGTCATCGGTGACAAAGAAGACGCGAGGAGGGTGCAGTTCTTTGACCAACGGGAGCAACGTGTCCAGATTGCGGGCAGCTGATCCCTCACGGATCATCAACCACATGCCCAGACGAATGCGCTGTCGAGCCTCCTCCAACGTTGTGCATTCGTGATCGGACATAACCCCGGCAGCTGCATAGGCCGCTAGATCGTGTCCGCTCAGTCCGGGAGCATGACCATCAACTACCAGCCCTTTCTGCCGCGTCGCAATGATTTTCGCCAGCACCTGTTGATCTCCATGCAACACCCCGGGCATGTTCATCATTTCGGCCAGGCCCAGCACACGTTGCTCTTCCAATAACGGCAAAAGATCGTCAACGGTGAGTACCTGATGCGGGCTTTCATAGGAGGAGGCAGGAACACAAGATGAAAGGGTCACAAAGGCAGACAGAGGCAATCCTTGTCCGCTAGCAAGAACATAGCAAATCCCCTCTATACCCATAACATTCGCAAATTCGTGGGGATCGAGCATAACCGCCGTCACACCACGCGGAACGACGAGGCGTGCGAATTCAGGCAGCACCAACATAGTGCTTTCAATATGCATATGACCATCAATAAGACCGGGGGACAGCCAGTACCCCTGCAAATCGCGCTCTTCTCGTCCCTGATAATCCTGACCAGGAGTAGAAACACCAGCAATTATACCATCAACAATAGCAACATCGGCGCGATAACATTCGCCGCTGCATACATTTACAATCGTTGCGTTCCGCAGAACAAGATCAGCCACCTGTTCGCCGCGTGCAACTTGAATCCGACGCCACAGAGCATCCATCAATTCCCGCTCCTCTCTATCTCAAAGAACAACACCTGATCCTGGTTATAAATAGCGAACTTAGTAGGAGATTCTAGCACATAAGAGGGGTTTTCTTACAATTCTTTGGATGAGCATACCCATAATGGTTATCCCAACTGTCTCACCCTGCATATCGTATAGTATTTGTAGGCAGTTTGCAGGCGTTTTCTTTTTGCTCACAATGACAGGAAGGTATTATCATGAATAATTCCACAACGGTTTTGCTCAAGGTAGTGGCGCTGGCTGGGGGCGCTCTTGTGGGGACATTGCTCTCGCGCTGGGTTGACGAGCTGATCTCAAAACAAGCACAATCACAATCTGAATACGATAAAGCACGCTATGAACAGGGGCTTGGTCCAATTTCCCCACAATCACCAACGAAAGAAGCATTAGAATAGCATAATAGAGAAAATGGGACCAGCATGACTCATCTCCATCGCTGTACAGGAACCTCCCATACCCCTTCATTACCATATCTCCCGATGCAGCGATGGAGATGAAAAAGTAGTCTTCCATTATGTCCTGGCACCGTTCAAGTAGCCGACACTATCTACCTGCTGTCCCCCAGGTTCGTATAGCTTGACGCGATGACGTAGCAATAAAATGCGTAAAGAAGCGCGAATCTCTTCCATGCTGAGCTGGGTAGACACGATCAGATCCGCCACGCTTTTCTGCCCATCGATCGCGGCATAGACCTCACGCACCTGTCTGTTTGGTAGTTCGGTGCGTACGTTCTGAAGGCTTCCCGTCCTCACTTCTCGCCTCTCCTGCACACAGCGAGGAATAAGATCGCTCAGAGAGAAACGCTGCTGCGGAATTACCACATCTTCTATCGTTAGCAGTTCAGCATTCTCAGGGGTATACAGCAACCCTCGCTTCTTCGCCATCATCAGCGCTCGCTCCAGAATATGCCCAATCCCCAGCAGCAAACGTTGCGAAGGCGGCTGTTCCAGAAAGAGCATGACACCTAATGCCAGAGGCGTCGCCGTCTTCCGTATGGATGTATCCTTCTTTGGTGGAGGCAACAAAGCAGTACTCTTTAAGAGATAACTGGAGCAATAATTCATGCTATAGCGTCCCAGCAGGTTTGCCTGATAGGGCGTGAATAAGTCAGCGACGGATTTCAGCCAGAAGCCCCGACGTTCGCTTTGTATCTCCTCAACAATCATACGCACAGCATCATTATTCACCAATCGTTCAGGAACCGCATCACCCAACGTCACAATGGCCCGCAGATCAAGCATTGCATCGCCACTACTGCTTGCCTGCTGCGTCCAGAACTCGACTACTTCCACTTCAAAATGTTGTGCAATTTTCCGTGCTAACCAGCAGAAAATGTCATCAACATGCTGTACCGAAACTACATAGTGCGATAATTCCCCCATGATCACAGCCAGCTCCTGATTACTGATCGTTGTTGACTGCATCTGATCCGCAAAAGAACCTTCATTACTCACTACAACCCTCCTTGAGAGGTTCATACTTGCATCTTTGCAAAGACATCATCCAATCCCGAACTACATCGCTTCTATTCCATACTCTATACTATACCTGCTTCTCAAACTGGAATCTATTAACGAAGCGTTAAATTTATCATCATATCATTAAAAATGCATATTTTATCTATATACACAAGATATGGTGAGAAGAGAACACATGTTTTATTATTCATCCCGAAGCACTTCAAGAGGGCGTACAGAGGCAGCTTTCCAGGAGACGAGCAGCGCCACCGTCATCGTCACAAGCGATGTCGCAACAATCATGAATCCTGGCAACGGAGGATCTATTTGTAGAGTAATATGAAAGACAAACTGGCCCAACAGCGCCATCGCACCCACCACCAGGGACATAGAGACCAGTGCGCTTAACAGGCCAATCAGAGCATTTTCAATCAACACAGTCGCTAAAACGTTCCTGCTTGTATAGCCAAGCGCTTTTAAAATGCCAATTTCTCGTTGTCGTTCAAGCATCGCCAGGGCCACGGCATCGGCGATAATGATGAGTCCGGCCACCATTGCCAGAGAAGCAATCGTCGTCAGCATAATCACCAGCTTATCCAGAACCTGATTGACAATCGCATCGATATCAACAATGCTGATAATAAAAGCATTTGGCACGGCTCTACTCAACTGCTGTTTGAAAACTGGCAATTGATCGGGGTCAACTTTTAGCGCGAAGACCTCTAGAGTCGTCGCTCTCCCAAGCTGAGATGCAACATGTTCATCAGCTAGAATAGCCGCAAAGTTAGGATTGCCGCTGGGATCAGTATCGTCGTAGAAACCAACCACAGTAAGAGGCAGCGTCACGTTCCCGTCTGCACTTTGCACAACAATCGTATCTCCCGGCTGCAAACCGATAGGAGCAGCCTGCAACTTGCCACTGACAACGACGTTGCGCGTGCCAGCATCGCTGCTGCGCAGATCGCGCCCGGTTTTCAGCACAATCGTTGGAATATTGCTTCCTCCTCGGGCAAGGTCAAACCCCTGCATCGTGTTCAAACTGCCGGTCACCTCATCTTTGCGCGGCCTGCTGCTCTCGCTCAAATGGCGCAAGATGGTATTCACGTCCTGCTTGCCTATAAATAATGGATACAATTGACGCACAAGTGGACTCACCACTGTTTTTGTATTATCGAGACCTTGTAGCGACGATAGTTGTGCAGTTACCGCCGTTTTGTACGTTGGCGAGACAACAACAAACACATTGCGGGTAAATAATGTTCCAAGCGTCGTCGAAATCGTATCCTTGATCCCTTGACCAAGAATCAAGACAAGGCCAATAGCAAAAACGCCAACGAAGAGCGCCGTCAGGGTGGCAGCGGTACGTATCCACTGTCGCCCGAGGTTGCGATAAGCAAGCACAACCGGAGTTTTCCAGCTTCGTGGGATACCTATCACAACACAATTCAGCAGCGTTGCCAGTAGAAATACAAAAGAGCAGGCCAACAGTACAATACCAGCGCCTGCCAGAATGGCTAGCAAATAAGTCCCAACGGCAGCATTACCAAAATGGAGCGCCCAGACGCGTGCAGATTGGCCTAAAAAGCTCAAAAGAAGGAAGAGCAGGCC
>JAICIM010000263.1 GCA_025928885.1 Ktedonobacteraceae bacterium
ACGGGCAAGAAGATATGTTGAAGTCCTCGCCGTTGATGTTGTTGCAGGAATCAGCAAGCAAAAAGATGGTCAGGATATCCTGGAAGCGGCAATGCAAATGTATGGGTATCACGCGATGGTAATACATAAAGATGCAGATAGAGGCAAACCATCTATTGGGCCTGCGTCCCTCTGTTATCCACGATCTCTTCCTGCAAAATGAGTAATAAGCATTTTCAACACATGCTTTTAATAAACGTGAGCCGTCAGCTTTGCAAATAAACTTCAAATCAGTTCATACGCATAAGTTGTACTTCCAACAATTTTATGATCCGCAAAAACTAACGCCTCTCGTTCGTTTATCAATAAAGAGGTATATACTTATGAAAAGATTGTTTCAAGCACTTTTTGTGCTGTTCGTTCTGCCCATCATTTTCTCTGCTTGCATGTCAACACAGCCAGACTCGTCTTCTAGCAATCATAGACCCCCAACCCCTACAGGCAGCAGTGCAAACCGTCAACCAACCCCAATTACGACAAATTCTGCGTCAAACTACCATCTCAACATCCAGGGCGCTGATTCGACCCTGAACACCTATATTGCTAATGCGCAACAAGAATTTACCATCGTCTATCCACAACTGGTGAAGCGCTGGTCGGCTGATCCCCAAAAAGCGCCAGAGAAGGTCACATTACAATTTGAGAAGAACCTGGGCAATCCAGCGGAAACGGTGGGGGGCAATATTATCAAGATTGATCTTGACTATGCACACACCAATCCCTATGACCCGGGCGTTTTGACACATGAACTCACCCATGTGGTGCAAAATTATCCGACCTATGTTGTCTGGCTCACCGAAGCCATCGCCAACTATTCCAGCCAGCTCTACGGACCACGCCGCGAAGAAACATTTCGCTCGGCCTCCAAATATATTCCCGATACCACCTACACGTCTAATCCCTACGATACCGGCTCACGCTTCCTCTTCTGGATCTCCCAGAACAAACGTCACGATATCGTCGATCGGCTCAACCGCATCTTACAGGCCAACACATACACACCCAACAGCTTTATGCAGCTTACCGGACAGTCGCTCGATCAGTTGTGGGCAGAATATCAGGACGATCAGGGCAACGTCTTCACCCTTCAGAACAAGACGCCGGAACAAATTTATCGCAACGTCACAACTCTGGTCCCCGATCTAACTGTGCAATTCACTGCGAGCGATCCCGAACAATGGCAGACGATCCGGGGAGACCACGCCAGTTGTGGCTATCACGGAACATCCTATACGGCCAGCGCTACGACAACAAACGCCTTTCTTCCCTGCCCCAGTAGCACTCTTGTTGGGCATAACTTCGCGTATCAGGCCGATATGACGATTACAGAGGGCGATGGCGGTGGCCTGATCGGGCGCGGCGTCGGCAGCAATGGTCTGCGCTTCCGAGTTAGCTCCGATGGCACCTTCGATCTGGTCAACGGACAGGCCACGCTTATTCCCTCGACGAGCAACGCGGCAATCAAGCGGGGAACACAGACCAATACGCTGCTGATGGCGGTGGAAGATAAAGAGGTCTATCTCTATGTCAACGGCCACTACCTGGGACATACCAGCGATACCTATACCGGTGGCGGCTACTTTGGCTTTATGGCCGTCGATTTCGGCAAGGCAACCAGTGCCAAATATCAAAACGTCAAAATCTGGCAGTGGTAATGGCGTTTCATCGCAAATTTCAGGGCTACCCGCACCTTTACAGGTAGTCGGTCCCTCCCCTATACTTGAAGAAAAGCTATCAGGGGAGGAACGTTATGGAGAAACGAGTCCAGTTCGACTTTGCAATTGAGTTTACCAATGGCGGCGGCATCCAGGGCCAGGGCTTCCGTCTGGATATCCCGGGCGACAATATCACCGATCAGCAACTGGCTGATTATATCGTTCGGGATCTACAACTGCTGATGGTCGGCAAAGTCCATATTCACAACAAAACTATCATTGAAGAGAAACATAAACGTCAGGTCAGCGCTAGCGGCAATAACGAAAAGCTGATCGATCTGAGCCATGTTATCGAGCATGGCCTGGTGACGTATAAAGGCTTGCCAGCGCCCATCATTTGCGATTATTTAAGCCGCGAAGAATCGAAAAAGCAATACGCGCCCGGAACCGAGTTCCAGATCGGCAAGATCGAGATGGTGACGAATACCGGTACTTATCTCGACTGCCCATTCCACCGCTATGCACACGGCAAGGATCTTTCCCAGGTCGGCGTCGAACGGCTGGCGGACCTGGAAGGGATCGTGATTCGCGTTCCACATAAAGAGACGTTTGTGATCAATGCCGACTTCTTCCGCAACAAAGAGCTGCGTGGGCGGGCCGTCCTGGTCCATACCGGCTGGGATGCCTACTGGAATACCGAGCAGTATTTTGAACACCATCCACACCTGACCGAAGATGCTGCGCAATATCTTGTTGAGTGTGGCGTCGCGCTCGTTGGCATCGATTCTGTGAATATTGATGATACCAGAACCGGAACGCGCCCCGTCCATTCCACATTGCTTGGTGCTGAGGTGCTGATTGTGGAGCATATGTGCCATCTGGAACAGGTTCCCGAAGAGGGCTTTACCTTTAGCGCCCTACCGCCAAAGTTTAAAGGCGCAGGCACTTTTCCCGTTCGAGCTATGGCAAAAGTACGATCATAAGCACGTTAACGCGTATTTATTGCTATAAAATGTGAATTGTATCATTGTACCGGGATGCCAACCTGATACAATAAGGATCATATTGTAATTTCTCTTGACGAAACCATTATGCGAGAACAGGATAGAGAGCTATGCCTTACACGTCCATACGTGAAACCGCCGAAGAGATCCATTCGGGACTGATTACCCCGACCGAACTGGTCTTAGAGACCTTTGAACGCATCGATGAAATGGAGGGCCAGATCCAGGCGTTCGTCACGCTGATGCGCGATCAGGCGCTCAAAGATGCAGATCAGGCCGAACTTGAGATGCGCACCGGCCTCTATCGCAGCCAGTTGCACGGTATCCCGATAGCGATCAAAGACCTTATTTCTGTCAAAGGGGTACCCAACACGGCAGGCTCAAAAGTGCTGGCCGACAATATTTCGCAGGAAGATGCGATGGTGGTGGAGCAGCTCCGCAAAAATGGGGCCATCATTATCGGTAAAACCTGGACCTACGAATTCGCCTATGGTCCCTTCTCTCCTCCCACACGCAATCCCTGGGATCATACGCGTACCACTGGTGGATCAAGTGGCGGTTCGGCAGCTGCCGTTGCTGCAGGAATGTGCCTGGGAGCTATCGGCACCGATACTGGCGGCTCCATTCGTATCCCTTCCGCCTGCTGTGGCATGACTGGTCTCAAGCCAACCTATGGGCGCGTGAGCTGCTACGGGGTAATCCCGCTGAGCTGGTCGCTCGATCATGTCGGACCAATCGCCAGAAGCGCGGAAGATTGCGCGATTATCTTCGATGCCATCGCCGCCTACGATCCGCGCGACACCAATAGCGTCTCCGGTCCACCAACATCGCCCAATCGCTACACGTCCTCGTTGATCAACGGGCCAGAGGGGCGTGGTCCACTCTCGCTGCAAGGATTGCGGCTCGGCGTGCCACAGGCTGCCTTTGTCGATCCGCTTGACCCGGAGGTGCGAGCAGCCTGGAAAGCCGCGCTGCACGTTTTTGAGGAGAGCGGAGCCATCTTGATCGATGTGGAACTGCCGCGCCCGACGATGGACCTGTACCGCACGATTCAAAAGCCGGAGGCATCGCTTGCCCATATCCAACGCGGCTGGTTCCCCGACAAGGCCGACCTGTACAGCGATATCGTGCGCACCCGACTCGGCGAAGGTCAGCAGATCTCAGCCGTTGATTATTTGCAGGCGCTCCAGGAGCGGCGCATCTTTTCGAGCAGCCTGCGCAACATTATGCAGCGCGTTGACGCCTTCGTGCTGCCAACGCTGCCCCTTCCCGCCATTCCCCTGGAGCAGACGGGCAAACCTGTTAAGGTCGATGGTGTTACGGAAGAATCAGCTCCTGCTTATCTGCGCCTGAATATGCCCTTTAATCTGTCGGGACTGCCCGCCATCTCTTTTCCCTGTGGCTTCACGGACGGTCTGCCCATCGGCTTACAGGTCGCTGGCAAGCCCTTTGAGGAGGCCACTGTGCTGCGAATCGCGCACGCGTATCAACAATTGACCGACTGGCATCTACGGGAACTTCCATAAAGCATGGAGGCTATGAACGAGAAAAAGCCGTTAGCCAACAAACAGAAGATCAGGTCGCTGCATCAACAACTCGTTGATCAGATGAAAAGCGGCGGCCATCTCGCCTCTAGAAGCATTGAGGCGGTCTTTCGTGCGGTGCCGCGCCATCTCTTTCTGCCCGATACACCATTGGAGGAGGTATATAGCGATCAGGCAATTGCGACGAAATCGTTGCAGGAGCGGATCGTCAGCTCCTCCTCTCAGCCGACAATGATGGCGATTATGCTGCAACAACTGGATCTGCGGCCCGGTCAGCGCGTGCTGGAGATAGGAGCTGGCACCGGCTACAATGCCGCCTTGCTGGCCCGTCTCGTTGGCAAGCGTGGACAGGTTGTAACGATCGATATCGATGAAGATATCGTCGCAAACGCCCGCGCCCATCTGCAAGCCGCTGGCTATGGTCACGTTCAGGTGCATTGCGCCGATGGGTTCGCCGGATATGCCGATGCTGCGCCCTACGATCGTATCATTCTGACCGTCAACGCTGCCGATATCGCTCCGGCCTGGCGCGAACAGCTCAAACCTGATGGGCGACTCCTGTTGCCGCTGTCGTTGCGCGATGCCCAGGTCTCGGTAGCGTTCAAACCAGTTGAAGATCACCTCGAAAGCGTTTCGGTTAGCTATTGCCGTTTTGTTACATTGCGCGGCGCTCTGGCAGAAGAAACGCATACCATTGAGCTACAACCGCCACCGGATGCCCTGGTTCTGCACACATCCACGACCATTTCAGCCGAAGCGGCGATGATTACCGCATGGTTAGCCGACAATTCCTACGCAGAATTAAGTACATCAGTAGCGCTAACTCAACAGGAGGTTTTGCGAGGACTGGGCCTCTGGTTGTCAGTTCACGAGCCGAACTCCTGCCTGCTGGTGGCGCAAGGAACGGTAGCCAATCTCAACATCAGGCCGATGCTGCTGCATAGCGCTGGCAAGACACCAGGACATATGACGCTTGGACTGATAGACGAAAAGAGCCTCTGTTTGCTTCTAAAAGAGGGCGAAACGACAGAGATAGCAGATCAGCAACAAATTTTCTCGCTCAAGATACGTAGCTTCGGCACAGACCCGCAGCATACCCTGGCTCATCAGCTTCAACGGCAGCTGGCGGCGTGGCAGGAGGCCGAACGCCCGGATATCGCCCGGCTCCATATCAAAGCGTATCCCACGCGTGCTCAGTATCAGCAAGCCGAGCAGGAGCAGGTTGTCTCAAAACAATGGACTCAATTCGTAATTAACTGGTAACGGTTCTGCGGTTACAGAATATCCATCAAGGAGGCTCGTTGTGCAGACTATCAGCGAACAGGTGACTGACAAAGCATTCTTACGCTCTATTGTGAAAAATAACTATGTAATACCCCAAAATACGGATGCCTTCAGCTTTGCGAAGGCGCTTATGGCAAACTTCTCTTCAACCGATGAAGAGCTACGCGATGAATTGAGTTATATGATCCTGGCAAGCGGCATTATTGATAAGAACAAGCTGACAAAACAGCAACTGGTCGATCTGCTCACACTCGCCCTGGGCCGTGATCACCTCTTCTATCACATCGGCGAAGTAGAGAACGATACGGTGTTTATGCGCAGTTTCTCCAACCTCATTGTCGCGGCCATCCTGTATGTCGATGCCAAAGAGCAGATCTTGCCGGAGCAGGTTGTGCAGCAGGCGAAGACAGATTTGTTGCTGTATGCGCGAGAAGAGAAGGACTGGCGCGGCTACGTTAAGGGCAAGGGATGGGCGCATGCGATGGCTCATCTGGCTGATGCGTTGGATGTTTGCGCACAGAATCCTCACCACTCGACTGGAGATCACCAGCAAATCATGGAGCTATTGAGGGATCTGGCAAAGGTGACGACGCCGCTCTATCATGAAGAGGATATGCGCTTAGCGACGGTCGCGTATCATATTATCGCCTGCAAAGAGGTGGACGACGGCTTTTTGAGTCGCTGGCTGGATAGCTGCTTCGTGGTGCGTGATCCCAACGTCGCTACCTGGAAACGGGCAAGCAACATGAAAAACTTCCTGCGTAGCCTCTACTTCCTGCTGCTCTGGGACAACATGGCACTCTCGCTGCTTGAGCAAATCTCAAGCCAGCTCAAACGCCTCGATGCCCCCTATGTCGAAACGGGAACGGGTAAAGCGTAATTTGCGTGCTTCAAAGAGCCGATTACAAACGCGCAACGGGCCGTTGAGTGGTCATCGCGAAATGGTCCCAGGCGCTGGTCTGCCAATCGTCGATGGTCTCTTCGGTAGGCACCCATTCAGGCAATGGAAGCATAAAGTAGTGCGATAGGGCATTGATATATGGTTCATAGAGATCGCGCAACTGGCTCAGGCGTATCTCCGCCAGTTGCTCATCGGCAAAGCGCAGTCCCAGCGTTTCTAACAGGCGATTCAAGCGGCGAAAATCTTCGTCAGAGAGCCGCTCCACTGGTAGGGGAATTGGGGCGGCATCGTAGATTTGCGCGATATCAACGACGGCGTGACGAGCCAGGGCAAAGGTAAATTTCGCAGTTCGTGAGGGGACGCCTTCAATGTTAGCCATCAGCAGGGCGCAGATATCCAGCAGGACGGTGAGGGTTGCCAGCCAGGAGAGGCGGTCGTGCTGGGAGCGATAATAGGCCAGGACGGGATACGAGATATGGGCCTCTAAAAATTCTGAAGACCAGTGCTCCCAGCCCTGCAAAAATTCTATGAGGTCGTGCGTCTCGTGGTCGCGCACATGGCGGCGCAAAAACTCTGATGCGCTGGGAGGAGAGCCGGCGCGTGCATCGAGCAGAGTAATATTGGACTCTCTACGCGAAAACGCCTGATAGATGACTGGCACATAGCCGATGATGATGGCCAGAAAAGCGAAGCCCAACCCGGCCTCAAGCACAGCACAAATGCGACCTGGGGCTGTGAGAGGCACAACATCTCCATATCCCAGCGTGAAGAAGGTGGTGCCGCTCATATAGAGGTAAGTACCGAAGGTTGAGACAGCTTCTGGTGCTTTGAGGACAGACTCGAAAGCCCATTGAAGTATCGCAAATGACACAATCAGGATCATGGCCCACAGGGCTAGCAGCCAGATCAGCGAGAGCGGGCCATAGAAGCTCAAAAAGTACTCGCGTCGAGTACTTGATTTGATCCTTTTGGCAATGGCGGCCCAGACGCGCCAGGTGCCGGTATAAAACAGGCGTGCCAGCCGAAACTTACGTGCCACGCGTCGGGGGAGGACAATCGTCTCAAAGCTGTCCTGCAACACGGCGAGAATAGCGATAATGCTGATGATGCCAGCCAGGATATGCATAAACAGGTTCCTATATTTCTCTCTTTACTGAGCAATAACAGAACGAATAGTGCCTGATAACTGGCACTATTCGCCTAGTAGCTTATCACATCAGCAGAGAAAAGGGAACGCTGGCAGCACCTCCACGGCCTGTACAGGCGCTGGAAAGCGGTCTTTTCAAGGATCGCAAGTATTACTGTATGAGCTTTTCAATTGTCTCCAAAAATTCATCTATCTCAAAGGGCTTGCTCAGGCCGATAAGCTGTCGCTTCCGCACCTCTTCCTCTGGCAGGTAGGCACTCATAATGATGGCTGGCGTATCATCAAAATTGCGCGTACGGCGCAAACGATCATACAGCTCAATGCCATTCATATTTGGGAGCCGATAATCTGTAATGAACAGATCGGGTTTTGTTGAGCGAACGGCCTGCAATGCCTGGAAGCCATCATTCACGAGCACCGTTTTATAGGGTGTCTCTTGAGAGAGGGTTTCGAGAAGCATGGAGCCGATACTATCGTCATCTTCCACCACGAGAATGACCTTCTCCAGGGAAGAGTTATGTGTGTTTGAGTGTTGTAGCGATTGCATATATATACCCTCCTCACCATTCGTCAGGCGATGCGTTTCAGAGTGTGTTCAATGAGTACAAGATACAACACGGCAGAGAGCGCCCCGTGGTTTCGTACACAAGGCCCGATTCAATTAGATTGCACTTAGAGGATTGGTAACACTCTTAGCCCTTGATAATAGTGAAGCTGGCGACAACATCGAGCCAAATGGGCCGCGAATTGTTTATTGTCGGGATAAGAAAAACGCTTGACAGTGGAAGGGCAGAGCAGTATAATTATTCGCGTCAAGCTACGCTGACATACAATCAAATGGGCAGTAACAGAACCTATATATGCCGATGTAGCTCAGGGGTAGAGCGCTCGTTTTGTAAACGCGTGGTCGTCGGTTCGATTCCGACCATCGGCTCCCATAAAAAGCCGCCTTAACAACTGCTAAGGCGGCTTTTTTGTTTCATTGTTATCTTACAGTGACACTGTTACAATTCATAATCCTTCGCCCACCTATTTCAATAGCTAACGCTCCTCATTCACATTTTCCATCTAAGCAAGTTGCAGGGATAATCACATCCATAATTTCGTTTCAATCACAAATGCGCCTCTTACTCTTTTTCCACTACGCGTACTGTATCGCTGTCATCATTGAGCGGTAAGTTTCAATAGCTAACGCTCTTCATGCTCCTTTTCCACTATGTCAAGCGCTCCTTATAAATATAGTATTCTTCGGTTTCAATAGCAAACGCTCTTCATGCTCCTCTTACACGACGATTTGATAGAGGTGTCTGGTTATGGCTACCCAGTTTCAATAGCTAACGCTCTTCATGCTCCTCTTACACTGCATGACAATGTATTCCTACACTTCCATCTGATCTGTTTCAATAGCTAACGCTCTTCATGCTCCTCTTACACATCAGTCCCGATTGCTCAAGGCGCTCTCTGACCCGAGTTTCAATAGCTAACGCTCTTCATGCTCCTCTTACACC
>JAICIM010000414.1 GCA_025928885.1 Ktedonobacteraceae bacterium
GACTTTATCGCGCCTGGTGGCTCCCATTGAGGATGGTGACCCAGGCGCGATAAAGTCGCGCGGCTACGAACCCAGACATTCACCTCTCTTTTGCCTCAAGATACGCCAGGAGAGGATCAACAAACGGCGCAATCCCTTTATAGACCAGCATCTCTTCCGGCATCGTACGCACCACACTGGCAATGCGCTGCGCCGCTTCAGCGCTCTCTATCGCTGCATCCAGAGGGGCTTGATAGGTGTGGATGGTAAAAAGAATACAATCTGTTTGCGGCAATCGTGCCAGCATCTGTCGTTCCAGACGTAGCAAGCAACACGCACCAACATTTTCCAGCGTAAGATGCGCCCGTTGCTCTTCAGCGAGGATACGAGGCATGAGGTTCAAACGAGACGTGGCTTTCAGCGACCAGTTCACGCGCCAGACCGGCCTCTCAGGCTTCAAGCGCTCCAACAACAGGCTCGACGAGCGGCCCAGATGCTTCTCAAAGAGCGGCACCTCGTCATGGATGCCAAGAAACGATTTTCCCATTTTGTCGTCCAGACACCAGCCATTCGGGAAACAGAGCTGGCCCGCCACCAGCGGCATCCCAGCTGCCGCGTTCCCGCTCAAAATCAGCAGATCCTCCTGCATCTGTCGCCCAACCCAATCGAGCGGCGGGACAGGCAAACTTGCTTGCTCTCCCATGATAAAGTACGTTTCCTCGTTGAGCAGGCGATTCCGCCATGTCCATTGTTTCCCCTCGATGACAAGCTCGAAATGGTGGGGATAGTGGGCAACCATATCGTACAGCAGCAGCGCCACAACCTCCCACTGTGCAGGCTCAGTTTCTGGCAGCGCTTGAAAATACTGGTCATACGCCTCTGCTAACAACCTCTGCTTCAGCGTTAGCTCCGCTCGATACTGCTCGTCGTCAACATCGATCAGGCCCCTATCGTGAAGCGCGGTCACACCCATCACCATCTTAAAGGTGTCATCGACAAATGGGAAATACGGAAGCACGCGCTTGCTCCTTTCTCTGCTCCTCTGCTGGCATCCTGCCCTGAAGAATGGTTATAATCTGTTTTAGCCAGAACTTTATCATCGCTATCGGAGAAACCCTCATGACAGACCTTGCCAGCTTTCTCGCTCAACAACTGCCGATGACCACAGAAACCGTGACGTGGCAGAGCATCAATATGCAATTTCACGTGACCAGCTATCTGAACCACGAGCTTCCCCCCCTTGCTTACATTACGTCGGTGCGCGGCCTGATCTTACGGGGAGATCAGGTGCTTGCGGTGCGCGACCCCGAAAGTGTCCATATTCTCCCCGGTGGACGGCGCGAACAAGGCGAAACGCTTTTACAGACGTTGGAGAGAGAGCTGCTGGAAGAGACCGGTTGGACGATCCATCCTCCTTATCTCCTGGGCTTTCTCCATTTTCACCACCTCACCCCTAAGCCTGCCAACTACCTCTATCCCTACGCCGATTTTCTTCAGCTTGTATATACAGCGCAGGCACATACCTACATTCCAGGTGCAAGGCGTACAGACGATTATGAACTGGATGCCTTCCTCTATTCAATCGCCGACATAGCAACACTTCATCTCACACAGGGAGAACTTGCCTACCTCGCAGCAGCACAGGCCGTCACTCCTGGCTATGAGGTCTCCTGAAACAATCGAACGCTATTACAGGCGGCGCTACTTGCTCAAATCGGCTCCATCGCGTGCCACAATTTCAGCGATCCGCCCATCAACAATGCGAATTGCTCGATCTGCTTGCGCTGCAATGATGGGGTCATGTGTCGCGATAATAAATGTCTTGCCGGTCTGATCGCGTAATTGTGAGATAAGCTGCAATATATGCTCACCATTATTGGCATCGAGGTTGCCGGTCGGCTCGTCTGCTATCACGAAGGCCGGATCGGTCGCCAGCGCACGCGCAATCGCCACGCGCTGCTGCTCTCCGCCCGACAGCTGATTGGGGCGATGGGAGAGACGATGCGAGAGGCCGACCAGAGCAAGCAGTTCTTTCGCCCGTGCCGATGGCGAACCGACATGCTTCCCAACATAGAGGGGAACCTCAACATTCTCTTGAGCCGTCAGCGTGGCGATGAGGTTATACGCCTGAAATACGACGCCTATTTTGCTGTTGCGGACAGCCGCCAGCTTGCTTTCGGTCATATGCGTAATATCGGTGCCGTCAATGAGGACGCGACCACTGGACGGGGTATCCAATCCGGCAAGAATGCCCAGCAATGTGCTTTTGCCCGATCCCGATGGACCAACGATCGAGACAAACTCGCCGCGATGCACTTGAAAGCTGATCCCTTTTAAAATCTCGACCTTCTCGCGTCCCAGTGGCAGGCTTTTCGTCACATTGACTATCTCCATCACCAGTTCTTTGTCCGCTCTGTGCCGGGATTCCTGCTGCAAGTGTGCATCATCCATGCTCTGGCCTGTTTCCCTCTTTTTCGGCATCCAACGCATCAAGCATGGTGCGTACAAAGCCGACGGCAAGCAAGAGCCAATCAAACGTTCCCGTCCAGGCAACCCACTCGCGCTGAGTTGGCCAGCCGGGTTTGTAGCGGGGAATCATCTCTCTGGGCATCACAACGGCCCACTTGCTCCCTTCGCCAAGTCCACCCGGGGTGATACGCACAGTAATATTGAAGACCGTCTCGTCCGGCACATGCAACTTCCAATCGGGCATCATTTTTAAAAGAGGATCATGGCGCCAGTTGCTGCTCAAAAACAGTGGCTGCTCTGAGGATGATGGTTCCTGCCGGGCCAGCACCTGACCCAGCACCGCCGAACGCTCCCATTCAGGGAAACGTAACCAGACGGCATAGCGATACTCATCCAGCCCCATAGCTGCGCTCACTGCCAGCTGCCCCTCGCGCTTGATGCGCCGCTCGGTTTCGCTCTGCCACAAGCGCACCATTGCATCCAATCGTTTCTTTTTCTCTGTTTCGTTCAGATGGGCCAGAGAGCCAGTGGCCGAAGGATATGCATCCATAGACCTTTCACCTTTTCAAAAAAACGCTTATGCACCAGCCTGTTGTTCGCAACGTCTGGCAATTTCCCGTACGCCTGCGGGAAAGTGGCGCTCCAGCCATGCCGTCAGATCAGCGGCAAGCGGCGCGATAAATGTGCAGCGTGTGTTATCGGGATAGCGCCGCAACGTCAGGCTGTAGGCATGCAGAAATTGCCGCGTCAACGTGGTATCGGATGTGGAGCATGGTAGTCCGTAGGTATGATCGCCGACGATCGGATAGCCAAGCGCCGCCAGATGAGCGCGGATCTGATGTGTGCGCCCGGTCACCGGTCGTACATCGAGCAGCACAAATCCATGTTCAACCGCCAGAGCACGAATGATCGTTGTTGCCTCCTGCCCATCGGGACCAACAATACAACGCCGTCGCTCTACGGGATCGCGCTGCAACGGGCCGCTCAAAATAAGTTCATCGCCGCTCGCTTTTGCCAGCGCCACAGCAGGATCAAGCGCTGTCTCGCTCCCATCGGACTGCCGTTTGTTCACCGCAAACGTCGTATGCGGTTGCGCCCAATCTGGCGCTCCCTTCTGCACGACGGCCAGATAGCGCTTGACGATGCTATGATCGTAAAATTGTTGCACCAGATGATAGCGCGAGCGCTCCGTACGCGCGACCGCCACAATCCCCGACGTATCTTTATCCAGGCGGTGAACCAGTCCCGGGCGCTCCAGCAGCCCATCTTCTTTCCAGAGACGCTCAAGACGCCGCTGGCGCAACATCTCGCGAATATGAGCTGGAGCCTGCAACCAGCCGGGTTCGTCGGGCAGATCGGGCGGTTGCCAATCGTCTGCCCCCTGCTCTCGCTGATACGCCAGCACAGCATCCCACATCGTGCCGTCGGCATGCTTGTAGGTGGGATGCATCACCAGATCAGGCGGCTTATTCAGGATCAAGAGATGGTGGTCCCGATAAATCACGGAAAGAGGAGGCAGCACTCGCCCCTCATGAACAAGATCATCAGTCTTCATAACGCCGAGTATAGCCTGAAGCAGGCTCAACGTCAATGCACAATCAAGACTATAAGAATTCTGCTTCGGCGCGAGTATTGACGCCCCGTTGCGTTTCTGCACCCTCTTCCCCAACGTGATAGAATGGTCATATATTTGCTGGGGAACTATACTGTCAGCAGATAAAGGGGTATCGATATGTCGCTTATACATTATGAGAACGAGCCGGTATTACGAGACCCTATCGTAATAGTGGCCCTCGGGGGCTGGAACGATGCCGCTGATTCGGCGACAACAGCAATAAAATTCTTAGTTGACCGCTGGACGCCCATAAAAATTGCAGAGATCGATGCGGAAGATTTCTTTGTCTTCACCGAGACGAGGCCGACCGTTAAATTTGTGGATGGCATCCAACGCACCATTACCTGGCCGACTAACCAGTTTCTGGCGTATCTTGCACCCGATCTAAGCCATGACATCATCCTGTTCCTGGGCAGTGAGCCACAACTAAAATGGCGGACCTTCAGTGCCGCCTTCGTGGAAATTTGCAAACGCTTTCACGTCTCGGAAGCGGTGTTTCTTGGCTCACTGATGGCCGATGTGCCACACTCGGTGGCCGTCCCGCTGACTGGCACATCATCGGATCAAAGTATCATGGAACGCTTAAACGAGATGGATATGGAAAGCTCTCCCTATGAAGGGCCGACCGGCATGCTCGGCGTGCTCCAGGACGCCTTCCGGCGTGTCCACATCCCATCGGCGAGCTTCTGGGCAGCGGCACCTCATTACCTGGCAGCCACCCCGAATATCAAAGTGACGGCTGCTTTACTCACCTATTTGAATACCTATCTTTCGCTGGGACTCGACCTCAGCGGTATTCAATCCGATGCCGTTCATTTTGAGGAGCAAATTACCGCCCTGGTGGCTCGTGATCCAGAGGCCAGCGCCTATGTCCGCCGCCTTGAAGAACAGGTCGCATCACGCGCAAGTGGGAATGACGACGACGAGGACGACGACGACGAGAACGAGCCTTCCAACCTCGACACAGTGAGCAGCACCGGCCCCTTGCCCAGCGCCGATTCATTGATCCGCGATGTGGAAGAGCTGCTGCGTAAAGAACGAGAGAACGGCTCCCAGATGCATTTCGATGACGATGAGGAGAGTGAATGAGTAGGACGCCTTATAGTTTAGAAGAAGTTTTTCAACCGCGCTCAGTTGCCATACTGGGCGCATCGCGTGCGCCCCAGAAATGGGGACACGTGGCTGCCAAACAGTTGATGCAAGGCGGCTTTCCCGGCGACATCTATTTAATCAATCCGGGCGTTGCTGAGATCCTGGGACGCCCCACCTATCCCAACATCCAGGCTGTTCCCGGTCCGGTCGATCTGGCCGTCATCGCCACCTCTTTTCCCCACGTTCCCCAGGCAGTTGACGATTGCATCGCTCATGGCGTCAAAGGGATCGTCATGATTACGGCGGGCTTTAGCGAGACGGGGCCGGAGGGTCGCGCCCTGGAGCAAGCCCTGGTTGCCCGTTGTCGCGAACATGGGATTCGCATCATTGGCAGCAATTGTATGGGCCTGTATGTTCGGCGCTCTCAAGTCAACGTGCTGGGCATGGTCTTTCCACTCCCTGCCGGTCCCATCGGCCTGGTCTCGCAGAGCGGCAACCTGGGGATGTATTTCTTCGCGCAGGCCCATCTGGATGGCCTGGGCTTCACCACCTTTTTAAGCGTCGGCAACGCCATCGATGTCTCCTTTCCCGAATGTATGCAATATCTGGCAAACGATCCCGAAACCACAGTAATTGCCGGCTACGTTGAGGCCATTCAGGCAGACACCTTGTGTGAGGTCACAACTGCTATGTATGAGCGTGGATGTTATAAACCAACCGTGATCCTGCTCAGTGGCGCGACCGAGGTTGGCGTGCGTGCCGCGCTGGCTCATACAGGCACTCAGGCCACTGTACGCCCCGACACAGATACTAGCCTCGCCAGGAGCGGAGTCGTGCGAGTCCTGCGCTCGGACGAACTGTTCCCGGTTGCCCAGGCGCTGGCGCAACAGCCACCAACCCCTCAAGGTAGACGCCGTATTGCCATCATTGGCGATGGTGGCGGTAGTTCAGTGGCAAGCGGGGATGCCGTGATCCGCGCCGGGCTGGAGGTTCCCATTTTAAAAGCCGAAACCCAACAGGCGTTGCGAGCATTGATGCCGAGTCGCGCCACCTCCACTAATCCGGTCGATGTCGCTGGTGCCGCCGATGAAGATCCTCTCTCCTTCGCTCATCTCACTGAGGTCTGCCTCAAAGATCCAGACGTGGATGGCGTCATCATTACTGGCCTCTTCGGGGGCTATCGCCAGTTGCTCTCAGAGGAATTTGGACCACGTGAGGAGGCCGCCGCTCGCATGCTGGGCAATCTTGTACGGCAATACAACAAGCCGGTCCTGGTA
>JAICIM010000013.1 GCA_025928885.1 Ktedonobacteraceae bacterium
GGGTCATATTTTGCAGCGATTGTTGCATCCCCTGAAAGAACTGCTGCATCATCTGTTGTTGCAAGCTCGCCATCAGTTCTTGAAACTTCTCGCGAGCCTGCTCATCCATAAAGTCATACTCCGAGAGTTGCTTGATCTGCCCCGGAATATCTTTCGGCAATTGTTCCAGATAATCCTGTTTGCGTTTGGCAATCATCTCCAGCATCTTTTGCATCTGCTCAGGAGAGAGATCGCTGCTCTGGCCCTCTCCCTGACCAGACTGTCCCTGCTGACCACCCTGGGATTGATTCCCCGGAGAGGACTGTTGGCCCTGTTGTCCTTGCTGCTGTCCACCCGGCTGCTGATTGCCCTGCTGAGACTGCTGCCCCTCCTGGGGTTGCTTCCCCTCCTGGGACTGCTGGCCGCCCGGCGGCTGATTACCGGCGGGCTGTTGTCCATCTTTCGATTGATTATCCAGACGGCGCTGAATGCCCTCGCGCTCCATCCGCTTGATCTCCTCAAGCTTCTCGCGCAGGTCATCCATTACGCCCGATGCCATATTGTAGCGATTTAATTGCTCGCTGCGAGAATTGCGCAAACGTTGCATCATTTCTCGCAGCCCCATTGCACGACGCCCATCCTCGCCACGAACGCCATCCTGCATCAAGCGTTTCATCGCCTGCTGCAAGTTGCCATTCTCCAGGTAATCGTCGGAGAGGGCCTTGAGAATATCATCAGCGTCCAATCCTTCGATACGCTGTGTCCCATCCCAACGCGAATACCCGTAGCGATTTCTATAGAAGCGTTGAAACATAGCGCGTGTGTCCTTTAGCGTCGATAGCGAATCTTACCTCTGACTTCATCCTTATTAAGACGACGATTCAGGTGCAACCCTTCGAGAATAAATTCGACGGAAGAGGCAACGGATGCGGGATTCCCGCGTCCACCCAGCTTGTCAATCGCCTTGCTCAAGCCACCAACTTTAGAGAGCTGATTGACATATTCCATCGAAGACAGGTCGTCGCCAACCTGAACGTTCAAGCCACGCTCAAATCCAGCCACTAGTTGATCGAATTCACGCTGCTCGAAGTACTCATTAAAGACGCTCACTATGGCGGCATTAATGAGCTTTTGCACCACCCGATCTTCCTTAATGTCTCCCACCGCGTCCAGCTCGATCTTGCCACAGGTCGAGGCCATGATCGCTGCGAGGTCGCTGACGCGTGGGGCAGCCTGTCGCTCTTTCAACCTGAGCGCACGGCGGCTGGCATTGCTCAACACATTCTCAAAGTTGGAGACCGAGACGCGCACACTCACGCCCGAACGCTGGCTGATATCGTTACTGCGCCGCGCCAATTGCGTCACTTCCGCAATCACTTCTTTCATAAATTTCGGCACAGTGATCTCCAACCCTTCGGTCACAAAATGGGCGCTCTCCGCCTCCATGATCTGCATTTCATGCTCCAGACCATGCGGATAGTGGGTGCGAATTTCCGAACCAACACGGTCCTTTAACGGCGTAATAATACGACCACGATTGGTATAGTCTTCCGGGTTGGCGCTGGCGACCACATAGACATCCAGTGGCAAACGAATCTTGTAGCCACGAATCTGTACGTCGCGCTCTTCCATAATGTTTAACAGGCCAACCTGGATGCGCTCAGCCAGGTCAGGTAGCTCGTTAATACAGAAGATACCCCGGTTCGTGCGAGGAATCATCCCATAATGGATCGTCAATTCATCGGAAAGATAGCGGCCCTCGGCAACACGAACAGGATCTACTTCTCCCACAAGATCGGAAATGGTGATATCGGGGGTCGCCAGCTTTTCACCGTAGCGGCGGTCGCGAGGGAGCCAGGCAATTTCCACCTGATCACCGGATTCCTCCACTTTCTCACGGCATGCTTTACAGATTGGTTCAAACGGATCATCATTGATCTCACAACCAGCAATTACTGGCACGACTTCATCTAGCAAATTCACAAGGCTACGTGCCATACGCGTCTTTGCCTGGCCACGCTCGCCAAGAAAGATGATGTCCTGACCGGAAAGAATGGCATTCTCGATCTGCGGTATCACCGTCTCTTCATACCCAATGATCCCTGGAAACAGTTCTTCCCCCTTACGTATTTTCTGAATCAAGTTTTTCCGCATCTCTTCTTTTACGGAAAGCACCTTATACCCACTGTCACGCAATTCTCCGATTGTGCGCGGTTGAGTAGTAATGGACATTCGATTATATACTACCTTTCTTGGGGATTGGCTTCGTGAGACACCTGGTAATAACTGAGGAAAGATACACGATCTCCACAGATCCCACGATAGCAAGAACAAGTGGAACCTTCCCTGATTCTACCGCCTCTCAATCCAAAACGCAAGAGAATGCAGCAAGAAACTCCCGATACAGAGCTACCTCCACCCTACAAATTGCCCTCCTCCTTCTCATGAGATATGCACTTCGTAAAATAAAGAGGATGAAGGGAGAAAAGCAAAGCTCGTCTCAGGAAGTTCTCAAAAGAAGAGACAAGCCCTAAAAATTTTCTCAAAAAACTGTGCGGAACACTAAATATCAGTTCAGGAAGGTGCAAAAAACGTTGCATATTTCCTATCCCACTGTGCTACACTATGTACCAGATATGGCCCAGTGCTCCGTGCTTAATAGAAAGGGCTACCTATCTCATTCAAATAGAGACTTTCTTCTCATTTAAATAGAGATTCTCTTCATAAAGGATGAAACAATCATATGGCGCAGGAATCTGTGGCATCAACAACACAGAGCAACTCTCACGGCGACGAGCATGGTTCACAAGGTTCGATGCTTGGTCCTATCCTCTGCTGGGCAGTCGTTTTTGCAGACATCGGTACGTCTATCTACTACGTTCCCGGTATCCTCTACGGCACTGTCCAGACGATGGCAGGCTTTTTTGTATCCCTCACACTGATCGTTTTTGTTCTCTTGACATTCAAATATGTTGAGGTCACGCATCGCTTTCCACAAGGTGGCGGTGTTGTTACAGTGGCAGCTCAGGCAATTAATCCCTGGTTTGGCGCTCTAGGCGGTATGTTTATTCTGGTGGACTATTTTCTCACTGCCGCCATCAGTTCCATATCGGGTATGCAATATCTCAGCGTTGTCATTCCTCCCCTGGGGGCGATACAAAACCTACCCGGGATCGGACCAATCCAGGTCCCTATTCTCATGGTGACGCTTGCCATGCTTGTCTTACTGGGCATCTTGAACTGGATTGGTATCAGTGAGAGCGCCAAAGTGAGTCTGGTTGGAGCACTTATCTCCTTTTTCAGCAACATTGCAATTCTCATCACAGTTTTCACGCATATCACGTTTTCCCAATTTACGGCACTCCTGCCTCAGATGTTCCAGGGCCACACCCTGACGCCGTTCTCCTTTCTCGCTGGTTTCGCAGGATCATTTCTGGCTTTCTCTGGTCTGGAAAGCATCTCTCAGCTTTCGCCAGTGATGAAACATCCACATAAAAAAGTCGCCGGACAGGCTATGGTGATCGTGGTGATTACGATTGGCCTGACAAGCCCTTTCCTGACCCTGTTCTCAACTTTGCTGTTGCCAAATGCGGCAAGAGATCCAGTACAAAACGCCTATATCATCTCTTTGCTGGCCGGTAAATGGGGCGGGCCTATCTTGCAAACTGAAGTGGCTATCAGCGCCAGCGCCTTACTTGTCTTTGCCAGCAATACGGCCATCATCGGCGCGTATCACGTCTTTATGGCGCTCTCACGCATGGAATTTCTGCCTTCCGTTGTTTTACAGCGCAACAAGCTGCGTGGCACGCCTCACTACGCTATCGCCCTTGCAACTGGTATCCCAATCATCATTCTGCTCGCAGTGAAAGGTGATATTACAATCCTCGGCGATATGTACGCCTTTGGCCTGTTAGGCGCTTTCACGCTCACCTGCCTCGGCCTGGATATCATACGGACACGCGATTGGCGGCGTGCCATCCGCAAGATGCGCAAACTGGCGGCTATGCAGGCGCAAGCCGCAGTGCAGGAGCAAACAGAACCGACCAATGGATCACAACCAACAGCCACCACAGCCCACGATCTCCAGATCTCTCACGTAGAGCCTCCTGGAAAAGATGCCTCCAACGGCGTGGCACAAGAAGAAGGCGCACCGGCTTCTATCCAGGAGATCCAGCGGCCCTGGTTTAAAATCGATTTCTTCCTGGGCATTCTAACCACCGTGCTGGTCGCGATTGCGTGGTCCACAAATATGACCACGAAGCCTCTGGCAACGGCGTTTGGTGGCGGCGTCACCGTTATCGGTATGGCGATTGCCTACATCAACTATGTCCGTACAGAAAAGGCGGGACGCGTTCCCGTTCCTGTTGTGGTTACACGGATTCAAGAACGCTTACCCAATTCTGTGCTGGCTGTCCTGCTGCCAGAAAGTGAACATAACCTGGCGGTCATCAAAGCCGCAGTGCATAACGCAGAAGAGCACAATCGCCCTATTATGTTTCTCTATATTGGAGAACAGAAAGCCAGAGCAGCGGCTCCGCGCATGTGGGAAATCGTCGATCCTTATCTAGAAGATCCACAGGCCAAAGAGTACTTTGGTAAAGCAGAAAGCCTGGCGCTCAAAAACAAGATCCCGACGCGCAAATATGTCTACCTGCAAGGAGATCCTGATCTCGTCTCGCAGGTATGGCAAATGGTCCATCCACACGATACCGTGCTTGGAGCGAAGGAGAGTCAGCAGTTTAAGGATATCAACCCGGACCGCGTGCGCTACGAACTCACCTCCGATGGGAAAGTAGCTCATTTGCTCAAGCGCTGGCAATAATGATGTTTATTCATCGCTGGCAAAACGATATCCAACACCAGAAATGGTCTGAATGAAACGCGGGTGTGTGGGATCAGGCTCGATCTTGCGGCGTAGTTGTCCAATGTAGACATGTAGATAATGCGCCTCAGATCCGTACCCGGTCCCCCACACCTGCGTTAGCAACATCTGGCGCGTCATAATCTTACCCGCATTCTTAATGAGCGCCTTGAGCAGATCATACTCTGTCGGCGTCAGCTTCACTTCTTGATCGTTGACCTGGACCAACCTTTTTGCAAAATCGACGCGGAGTGGTCCCGCCGCAAAAACAGGCTCCGTCCCTGCTTGAATTGGCGCAGAATGGCGCAATGCGACGCGTACTCGCGCCAGCACTTCATTGATCCCAAACGGTTTGGATACATAGTCATCGGCACCCAGATCGAGCGCCATCACCTTATCTCGCTCCGTGTCTTTGACTGACAGCACGATGATCGGCAAATTCGACTGTTGCCGCACATTCCGACAGACCTCCAGACCGCTGATACCTGGTAACCCAAGATCCAACAACAACAGGTCAGGACGATACTGCGTAATAGCATCCAGCGCCTCTTCACCACTCATTGCCGTGAACACTTCATAGTCATGAGCCGTCAGACTGCGCTGCAATGCCCGCATGATTTCAATCTCGTCATCAACCACAAGGATACGAGCGCCGCTTTTATGCATATACCTATCCATTTACCTTTCCTGATGGGAGCGTAAAGTGAAAAATGACACCTTTCTCCCCTTCTCGATTCTCCACCCAGATATGTCCTCCGTGCGCCTCTACCAACCCACGGCACACAGCCAACCCCAATCCTGACCCCATTGTACTGTTTCTTCCTTGCCGGGTACTCAACACACGATAGAACTTATCAAAGATACGTTCTCTATCTTCAGCAGGAACTCCTGGCCCATAATCACCAATGCACACCTCTATGTGCTCATCAATCTTCTCAACCTCGATCTCAATCGGCGTCGCAACAGGTGTATGCCGTTCGGCATTCTCTAACAGGTTCGTCAACACCTGATCCATCTGTAAGTAATCCAGCTCCACAGGCGGCAGATCCTCTGGTATCGTCACTCGTATCTCTCGTCCTTGCAGCAAAAGATGCATATGCCCCAGAACATCATGAATCAGCTCATCTAGCGGATACCACTCTTTCTCTGAGCGTAAAGCGCCTCCCTCAATGCGCGACATATCAAGCAAATTCCCCACCAGACGATTTAACCTGTCCGCCTCTCGCTCAATTGCCTGCGCAAAGCTACTTCTCGTTTCCTCATCCCATTGCACATCTTCCTGCAGCAGGCTACTCGCCGCAGCCTTGATCGAAGAAAGCGGGGTGCGCAGATCGTGAGAGACCGAAGAGAGCAACGCTGAGCGCAATGCATCTGTACGTTGCAGCAATTCGACCTGCAAGCTCTCTCGATGCAAACGCGCTCGATCAATAATTGCTGCCGCCTGATCGAGAAACGTCCAGAAGAAGGCAGCCTGTGAATGCATTTGCCCTTTTCCACTCGTTTGCTTGCGATCAACAACCAGCAGCCGCCCACGTTTCTCGACCAGCAGCCGCACTACTCCTACACAGCGCTGACCTATCATCAACGGTATCATTCGCGCATAGGATACCTCTGGCTTCTCCGCCATTAAAACTCGCCTGATCCAATGAGGACTCTGCTGGCTGGATTGCGCTAAAACTGCATCATGATAGAGATCGATCATTTCACCCTGCTTCATTGCCAGTTTCGCCGTTGCTTCTTCATCTGCCGTCAGCGGTAAAGATCGGGGCGACCGACATGTCTCCACGCGCAATGCCAACTTACCAGTATCATCAGGGAGCAGCATTGCACAGCTATAGACCCCGGCGTCAGAGAACACGTTGACGATCGCCTCAGCCACGATACTAAGTTGCCGATCCAGGTCCTCCTCGCTCGTTGTGGCATTGACCAGCTCGTATAAGGTGCGCGTCTCCTGCTCTCGTTGCGTCGCCTCTTCTGCACGTTGCCGCAAAGCAGAGGCCAGTTGCCCCGTAATAATCGATACTATAAGAAAAACGAAGAGCGCCAGCCATTCTTCAAACGTCCCTACCGTGAAATTATACAGCGGCGTAATGAGGTAATAATCAAATGAAAAAAATGCGACTACAGAGGCAACTATCGCGGCATAGAGTCCTCGCGTACTCGCCAGCACCAGCACCAGCACGATATACAACAATGAAATGCTCGGGATCTTCGGATATAATTTAAACTCATAGATACACAGGGTAATAAAAAGCGAACTTATTCCGGCAACAAGGGCATCTATACTATATCGCTTTCGGTGCTGCTCTGCTCTCGCCCCTAAGAATAGGAGATGATCGATTGACCTCATGATGTTCTGCTATCTCAGCCCTCGTAACTAGTGGTTTCTGTCTCATGCAAAAGCATATCACACAACCTGGACCAAGTAAAACGCCCCACTCGCTTCCTCTCAACCTTTCTCTCAGCAGACTTGACCCCCTATAGAAGCAGCGTTATACTCTCTAGCATGAAAAGGTATCGTATCGTCAGCATTCTGCTCCCTTGCTTGCTCCTGCTTGGTCAGCTTCTGACAGCTTGCAACGCAGGCCATCTTGGCAGCAACGTCATCGCCTTTATACGTGACGGCCATGTCTGGACCAGTGATCCAGATGGCGCCAACGCGTTTGCTATTATCACAACAACAACTCCAGTCGTTGGCTATAACTGGTCCCCTACCCACCAATTACTGGCCTTTCGTAGCCTTGATGAGAGCTTCGCGAAAACGACTCCGCATCCAAGCGCCACCAATACACTCCGACAGATCGGAGACATTCCCAGCACCATGAACACTGTTGGCGTTGATGGCGGCACCCCTATCACACTTGCCTTTTCTAGTCCCGATGTACGCTATAGCAACGCACTCTGGAACTCAACTGGCAATAGACTCCTCTATCGACAGACAGGCCAGAGTGATCCAGCCTCTTTAGCAGATGCGCACTGGTGGATCTCTCAAAACGATCAACCCGGCGGGATCGCGGTCAAGGCTTTTCCCAGCACCTATGCCCTGCCCTCTTTTTCTTACAAGAGCGGCCTCATCGCTGGCATTTCCCAGCACGGCATTTTCACAACAGATATGACAGGTGCCAAACAACATTACATTACACCGGCCCTTCCAGATGGGCATCCGCTACCAGCAGCCCTTGAGCGCGTGCTCTGGCAACCTGCCCATGATGATAGCCACTTCCTCTATGCCATGACGACACCTAACCAACAGAGCACCCAATCATCACCCACCGTCCAGCTCATCCTTTCCACGCTCAATAACCAGACCACCACGCTTGCCACCTGCCGCTGCACACAATTTTCCTGGTCACCAGATGGCAAGGCAATTTTGTATAGCACAGGATTAACCTACACCATTCTCAATATTGCCGATAAAAGCAGTTTCTCAATACAAGTTGATGGCGTTCCTTACTGGTCTCCCGATAGCCGCTTCCTGTTGATCGACGGACAACATACGTTGACGCTCATCAATGTCAGCACCCACCAGCAAGCGCTTCTTCTGAGCGACCAGCAACAACCAACAACAACGCCATTTACACCCTCATCTCACACCATGTTGCAACCGGCTGCCAATAGTCCCTGGGCCGCCGACAGCCGCCACTTTCTCTTTCTCACCAACGATCGCCTTTCCTGGCAACACCAACAGTTGAACCCCGGAAAAGGAGTGTATACTGTTACTATTACTGATGATGGCCGGCCCCAGGGAGCGCCGGTCAACGCTGCGACAGGCAATATCACACAGGCAGGATGGACCTACCAGGATGCCAATACATCCTTTCTCTATCCCGCCACAGCACAATAGATAAGGAACAGAATGTATGAATAGACAAGATCCGAAGGACAGACTGGAAGACGACGACGAAGAAATGGAAGAATATGACGATATGGAGCTTCTGGAGCGCCTTGAATCGCTTCAGGAGGACATGGAAGACCTGGGCGTCACAACATTAGCGGAGGTTATTCAACGTATTAAAGATCTCCATCGCAAGCTAGACGAACAAGCATAAGAGAAAGAGCCTGCTAGCTTCTCTGACTGGCAGGCCCTTTCCCTCTTAATATAAGGTGTATCTATGCGCCGCCCAGATACGCCTGACGTACCAGGTCGTTGTTTAACAGGTTGGCAGCGGTATCGCTCAAAACAATTTTCCCGGTCTGCAACACATAGCCACGATCGGCCAGGCTCAGCGCCATCGAAGCGTTTTGTTCAACCAGAAAGACCGTCACGCCTTCCTTACGAATGCGCACAATCGTCTCAAAAACGGTCTCCACCATGATCGGTGAAAGTCCCATCGATGGCTCATCCATGCAGACCATCGTCGGATGAGACATCAGCGCACGCCCCATCGCCAGCATCTGTTGCTCACCACCAGACATAGTACCGGCGACCTGCTTCAAACGCTCTTTGAGGCGCGGAAATACCTGACAGATATGTTCCAGGTCTACTTTAAACTCTGCTCCTCTTGGACGAGAGAACGCTCCCATCTCTAAATTTTCAAGCACGGTCATGCGTGGAAAGATGCGGCGAGCTTCAGGAACCAGCGTTAACCCCATACGAACGATGTCGCCCGTCAATCTACGCTCAATGGACTGGCCGTTAAACTGAATCGACCCGCTCTGGGGACGCACCAATCCAAAAATCGTCTTCATCGTCGTTGTCTTGCCTGCCGCGTTTGCTCCCAGCAAGCAAACAATTTCGCCCTGACTGACCTCCAGCGAGATATTCTGAAGGACGTGGCTCGGTCCATAATACGTGTTTACATCGCTGAGCCGCAATGCCGTCGATTTACTGTTTTCTGTCATATACTCCCTCGCGCAGCAAAGAATCTCTTTCTCAAGCTCTTACCCATTACTCTGCCGCTTCTTGCTCCGTTTTGGCCGACTTGCCGAGATAGGCCGTAATCACCCGCTCGTCACGCCGGACCTCTTCTGGTAAGCCCTCAGCGATTTTCCGTCCATAATCGAGAACAGCAATACGATCGGACATACCCATCGTTACGGTGAGTTTATGCTCGATCAAGAGAATGGTCAATCCCAGTTCATCGCGCAACCGCCGCACATACTTTACAGCGTCCAACGTTTCAGCTTCGTTCATACCCGCTGTCGGCTCATCCAGCAGCAATAAACTGGGTTTCGCAGCCAGCGCCCGGGCAATCTCGACTCGTCTTCGCTCCGCATACGAGAGGTTAATAACGTATTCATCCTGGCGGTCAACGAGTGCCTGCCCAAAGAAACTCAGTAGCTCAAGAGCACGCTCTCGTGCTTCAGCTTCTTCTCGCCTGACAGCCTTTGTGAGAAACAACGACCCTAAGACGCTGGCCTTGAGCTGCGTATGCTGGCCGACCAGGACATTTTCCATCACAGTCATATTATTGAACAGGCGAATATTTTGAAATGTGCGAGCAATGCCACGTATCAGTATCTGATCCGGGTTAAGGCCAACAACTGACTTCCCCCCAAGAGAAATCTCGCCGCTCGTCGGACGATAGATCCCCGTAATGAGGTTAAAAACGGTCGTTTTGCCCGCGCCGTTTGGCCCGATGACACTGATAATCTCCCCTCGATTGATCCGCAGATCCACATCTTGCACAGCAACCAATCCACCAAAGATTTTCGTGACCTTTTTCAATTCCAGCAGAACATCGTCCGTTGGCCCATACGCTCCTGCTCTATCAGCCGACTTTGCATGATTTGTGCTCATAGCGTTGCTCCTCTTCTCCAGTTGTTACTCAACGCGTATCTCCTCTTCAAACCCTGGCGCTCCAGGAATCACATCCAGAGAACTGACTTCAACGCCTTGATCTTCAGAGTGGTGTAACTCACGACGCCTGCGCGAACTTGGTAGAAATCCTTCTGGACGGAAGATCATCACAGCCACCAGAATAGCGCCGAAGACAAGGTTGCGAACGTTACCAAAGGTAAAACCGGGAACGACTTGCGTAACGACGCCAACGAAGGAATGTAATATATTACTGGGATCGGAAGCCAGCGTATCGAGCTGCGCCAGAATAAGCTGGTTGATAGCATAAACGGCAAAGGCACCGACGATCACGCCGGGAATACTGCCGAGGCCACCAATGACAACCATTGCGAGATAGATTACCGAGTCGCCAAAGCTGAATGCATCAGGGGAGACCTGACCCAGCTTCGCGGCATGATAAGCACCTGCAATACCAGAGAAAAAAGCGCCTGCTGCAAAAGCAAACAATTTTGTATTCACCAGATTCACGCCCGAAGAGGCAGCAGCGATCTCATCCTCGCGAATAGCGATCCAGGCACGTCCGATGCGCGAATCTCTCAGGCGCAGGTTGGCAAAGATCACCAGCACAATCAGCGCAATAATCAGATAGTAATAAGGAATGGGGGTAAAGTTGGACCACTCCACATGCAACCCGGCCAATCCGCTCAACCCGGGTACAGATTGCAAGAAACCAAGATTCAGGGCGGGAGACTGAACGCCAACGATACCATTGGCACCATTCGTATATTTGTCCAGTTCCAGAAAGACCACCGGCACGATTTCGCCGAAACCCAGCGTGACAATTGCCAGATAGTCACCACGCAAGCGCAAGGTTGGCGCACCAAGCAGCACTCCGAACAATGCCGCGATCAAGGCTGTTACCAGCAGCATCGGCCAGAACAGCCAGGATGCCGTTGCCGGACTCAGCGTAATACCTGTTATCGTCGCAAGCTGCGTCGAACCAACAATCGACCACGTATACGATCCGATCGCAAAAAACGCCACATAGCCGAGATCGAGCAGACCTGCAAAGCCGACCACAATATTCAGACCGAGCGCCAGAATAACATAGTAGCCTGCATCTGTATATCCGGCCAAACGTCCACCAGTCCCCGAGCCAAAGAGAAAGGGATCGAGAATCGGGTAGAAGAGAATGAACGCCGTCAACAGCGTCAGGTAAAAGCGCTGCGCCCCGGAGCTTCTCAACGGCAAATCGTTAGGCACAAGGTCCTTCGCCTCTTCCCTCGCACGGGTAGATGAGAGCACCTCTAGCTGCTTTTTCTTCTCGATGCCACTCTCGGTCCCGTCCTCGTTTGCATCATTGGCCGCCGCCAGGACATGACGCAAAGCGATCGAGCCACCTAATCGGCCAAGAAAATAACCGGCGATAGGCAGCAGAATTGTGCGCACGATTACCCAGACGAGCAAAATATCTGGTAGTTGGCCGCTAAAGTAGAAGATCAGATCTACGACGAGAGAGATCAGGGCAAAAATTGTACCGAACCAGAAACCACCCGCTACGGCCCGCTGTATAAAGGCTTCCTGTTGTTCCGCAGTCACAACAGTTAGCGCCTCAGCTGGACGTAACGGCTTGTACCCACGCGCTTTGCGAATACGGTTGCGCACGTAGAAAAACACAACCCAGACCAGTACGGAGACAGCCAGACCTATGACCAGGCCAGCCGACATAATCAGCAAAAGGGGGACCAGGACAAACACAAGAATGTCGATCCACAATTCGATCGTCCCGCGTCGGCCACTGTCTGCGGCAATCAGATAGCCGGAGAGCGTCAGAACGGTTGCATAAAAGACCAGGACAAAAATGCCTGCCAACACACTCGTAGCGGGAGAGAGAGATGCGCCTGCAGGAGCAAGTAGTCCCAGCAGCACATTATTCACGATAGCTTCGCCGCTCCATACAAAAGTGAAAACGGCAAGCGGGACCAGGAGTGCTACGATCCATTTAATTAACAGTAGTCGTGTGTCGCCTGCTGGCCGGAGCACACGGGAACTCACCAATGACGCCACGTTACATTACCTCGCTTCCGATAATGCATGCTTGTTCTATCAAACCATGCTTGCATGCATCAAACCTTTTCGGGTGTCTGTTGACCGAGAAGCCCAGAAGGACGGAAAATCAGAATAAGAATGAGAATGGCAAAAATGACTGCATTGTGCCAGGGAGCGCCGCCATGTGGTAACACGGAATCGGGGATCAGCGTAGCAAACGCTTCGATCACACCGATCAGCACTCCACCCAGCATAGCGCCAACAATATTGCCAATTCCACCCAGGACAGCAGCAGTAAAGGCGATCAAACCGATCTGGAAACCGAGAGAGAAAATGGTGCTTCCATACTGCAATCCGTAGATAAAGCCTGCCGCCCCGGCAAGGGCCGCACCAATGAAGAAGGTAATTGAAATAATACGATCAACGTTCACGCCCATCAACGCCGCCGCATCCCGATCCTGCGCCACTGCACGCATCGCGCGTCCAATTCGTGTACTTGAAACAAACCAGTGCAGAGCAGCCATCAAGACGACAGTCACCACGATGACCAGAATATTGACGCTACTAATGTTAACAGACCCGATGTTGTAGGTAATCTGAGGGAAGATCTGAGGGAATGAAACATTGGTCACACCCTTCCAGAGTTTACCAACATCCTCAAGAATGAGCGAGACACCAATTGCCGAGATAAGAGGGGCAAGGCGAGGAGCATTGCGGAGCGGACGATAGGCAATTCGTTCGATAACGACTCCTAATACCGCGCAGAGAAGCATTGTGATCAGGCAGGTAACAATCATGACCCAGACCAACGTAAAGCCGCTCAGCGGAGCCGCACCTGTAATACCAAGCATATTCAAAAATACAATAGCAATCAATGAGCCAATCATAAAGAGATCGCCATGAGCAAAATTTATCAGCTCAACGATGCCATAGACCATCGTATATCCTAGAGCGATGAGGGCATAAATCGCTCCTGTAGTCAGTCCTACAATTAGCTCTTGCAAGAACAGTGACATTAAATTTGTATGCAGCGCGTACGTTCTCTTCTGGAGAGAGTGAGAGAGCGCTGCCTCCTTTCCGGTTTTTCAGGATATAGCGTACATCCTCTCCATCCTGTGAGAAGGAGTTTCATGGCAAGCAATAATGCAAGTAGAGAAAACGAAGCAGTTTCCGGCTTGAATCTAAGCCTGCAACTCCTTCCATAGAGGATCGGGCCTATCTGCCATGTCTCAACAACGCCCTACGATAAAAACCCCATATAGCAGAGTGGGGGAGCAGCCATATGAAGATTCTTGTTTTGACTCTCCCCCAGGAGAAAGAAGCCAGCTTAGCACAACGTTCTGGCTTCCCTCCCCGGAAAGGTGGTAGGAACCACCTGCTTATTTCACGGTAATGGTGTCAACGACCTTCCAATCAGGTTTGCCACTGACCTCAGCAAGCTGCTGCTCAGTGATGACCTTATTGGTGGTGTCACCATTCTGGTCGAAGGTGTGATGGCCGGTAAGTCCGGTGTAATCAACTTTCTGGATCGCGTCGATGACGGCCTGACGGAACGTTTTCGCTCCGGCTGCATCGCTCGAATCCTTTGGCACCGCTGCGCCGCCCTGAACTGCATTCTTGATTCCGGTGATCAAAATCTTCATGCAATCATAACCAGCAGCGCTATACGCACCCAGTTCACCATAGGTGCTCTGATACTTCTTGACGAAATCGGCTGCCGCCGGGTTTTTCGTGACATCAGATGATGCAACCGTACCATAGACGGGGCCGCCGGTCAAGCCAATGGTCTTCGCAAAGCTCTCTGAGACGATACCATCGCCACCAGCGAACGTGGTGTTCTTCAGTGCGGGAACCTGCAACATCTGCTGGCGCATCAAGATGCCGCCGGTCGAATCAGTGCCGCCGAAGTAGATCACATCAGGCTGCTTTGAAGCAATCTGAGTCAGCAAGGAAACGAATGAAGTCGTCGTGGACGGCTCGCTAGCACGCCCAAGCACCGTCCCACCCAGCTTCGTCCATTCACCGCTAAAGGTGTTCGCGATACCAATACCATAGGTCTCGGCATCATCGACAACAAACGCCTTCTTATACTTACCCAGCTTATAGAGGTAATCAGCATTCGCCGGTCCCTGATGGTCATCAGTGGTGGCAATACGGAAATAAGTCACCTTCCCGGTTGGGCGCAAGGTAGGAATGAGGTTGTCCTTGCCACCACAGCCAACAGCGTCACCCGACTGCGTAAGACACTGATTCGTGTTCGCCGGGCTAATCTGGGCGATAGGTGCCTGGTTGGAAATTGGCATCTCGGCCTTTGCCACGTTACTGTTAAATGGACCAACGATACCTGCAACTAACGCATCACCAGCCAGAGCGGTGATATTCTGCGCACCGGTCGATGGGTCATGAGCGCCGCTAGGGCCAACATCGTCTTTCGGGACGAATTCAAGTTTGTAGCCGGGAATAAAATTGCTCTGATTCGCCTCATCTACGGCCAGATGAGCGCCGTTTTCCGTGGGTTTACCATTACTGGTGTCTTTACCAGATGCCGGTAAATCGGTTGCGACCTTGATTGTCTTCGATCCCTGAGATGTGGCACCACCATTCCCACCGTTTGAACCGGTCGTCCCCGTCCCCGTTGTACCAGAACCACAGGCAGCCAGCATTGCCAGCAGCAATGGAATACCCACCGTCAGGGCTAAAATGCGCGACCAACTTCTCTGCATGATGTAGTCAGCCTCCTCAATAAAACAAGACGTAATAAAATCTTGAGAGCTACCAGGATTTCAAATTGTGCAGCATTGTTTTACTGCTCCCTTCGTCCCAGTAATGATAAATACGTCCATCTCAGTGCGAATCTCACAGGTTTCCAGTGCTCTATCATTCAACTTATCCACATACCTGTTCAATGAATTGCCTCAAATGACACACTAGCTCCCTGGTGTATGACTGCACAATACGATAAGATCAGAGAATTTATCACAGTCGAAAAGATTATACGGACTGTAATTCGTACTGTCAATACAGATTCCAGCCAAAAGTAGATGTTACCCCTTCATCTGCTTGCAATGAGACGTACACGATACCTCAAGATGTTCTAAACATAGAATAATAATCCATAATAGCCGCTAGCCATCCTCAATCGATCAGGCTCATCCACGATCCAGGTTGTTATAACAGCTCTCCAACCATCAAACTTGTAAATTATTGCTGTCTTTCATCAAAGCAGGTGCTTGAGCAACGGGAAAGATGTCATCTCTACACCAAAAACTTCTGGCGAAAGCGCTCAAAGGCCGCTGCTACCTGCTGGCGCGTCTCTGCTAATGTTCCTCCGTTATCTATAACCTCATCTACCAGCGCCAACTTCGCACTATTCGGCGTTTGGGCGCGAATCCTGGCTAGCGCCTCCTCCTCACTCAACCCGTTTCTTGCCATCAAACGGTCCAACTGCTGCTCTTGCGGACAGATGACTAACCATTTACTCTGACAGATAGCTCCCGATCCCCCCTCCAACAACTTCACTGCATCAATAATGGCGATGCCAGCCGCACTGACAGGGGCAAGTTCTTCTAACAGTGCCTTTCCCACCGCCGGATGAACGATCCCTTCAAGCCGCTTCATCTGTTCTGGATCATGAAATACAACGGCCCCCAGCGCCTTCCGGTCTACGCTTCCATCGGCAGCAATAACCCGCGCTCCAAATGCCTCCTCTACCTTTTTCGCAATAGGCTGGTCGCTTTCATACAATCGATGCACCACAGCATCAGCATCGATATAGCGCTCTGCCCCTAGCTCTAACAATAAATGGCCAACCGCTGTTTTCCCGCAGGCAATATTCCCCGTTATTCCGATAATATAAGACATGCCTCGTCGCTCCTGATAAAAATACTGTTCGCTCTCATCAGAGTATGCCACAAAATAGACAGATCTGACCTTTAACAAGGCATTGATCGCTTCAAGAAGCGCCCCTCTTTCTCCCTTCTCTTCATCCACCTCCAAAAAGTACCTGTTCAGTCCTATTTCTTACCTTACTAACCGCCAGTATCGTACAATTAGCAGACGAGAGACACTTATTCGATGTTGAGGAGATGAGATGAGCAGGCGACTAGGACTCATCATAGGCATCAATCAGTATCAGGATGCTACATTCCGTCCACTACAATATGCAGAGAATGATACACGCGCACTTGCACAATGGCTCGTCAACACGCGCGGTGGGAAATGGTCCCCCGGCGATGTTCAGCTTGTGCAAGGTCCTCATGCTACCCAGGAGCTTGTGCAGCCCCTTATATCACAGACCTGCCTGCAAGTTGCCGAAGCCACAGACCTCGTTATGATCTACTTCGCCGGCCATACTTTTATCGATGAACGCAGTGGCGAAGGCTATCTTGCCCTCTCCAACACTCGCTACCAGCAACCCTCCACCGCCCTACATCTCTCTTCTTTTATCATGCAGATCATGGCCCGTAGCCAGGCGGCTCATATTTTGCTTATCCTCGACGCATTTCAGACCGGCCCCACCTGGACGGCACGCCGTACCTCACCTTTCGACTTTCGCCCATTGCTGGGCGACAAGCTTATGAACAGCCTTCAGCAACAGGGCAATCGCTTTTTACTCTGTACCTGTCGTGGCAATGAGATGGTTCCTGAAACTGGTGAAAATCAGCTCGGACACTTTGCCCATCGCATGATCGTCGGTCTCTGTGGACCGGCGGGCGATAATTCCGGCCCCATCACCCTGCAACAACTGCACTCCTACCTCTATGGTACGCTTGGACCGCAACAACAACCACATATGTTTGGTCGCGTCCAATCTCCCAGCATTCTCATAGGAGATATGCCTGCCCCACAATCACCGTCTACGCCTGCGCCCGAATCTTCATCACAGTCATTCTCGCGCAACAATGCCTATGCCGCCCCTTCTGCTCAGCCATTTGCTCCAGCCAATTCACAGGTCAGCCCAACTATGCGCCCCACTGCAACTGCTCAGCTCTCCCCACAGCCCCCGGCATCCCCAAACTCGGATCTCTACCCGAATACAACGGGATTGCACTATCAACAACAACAAATTCCACAGCTATTAGAGCAAGTTCAACAATGTATGCTGTCCCAAAACTATATGGAAGCTCTGAACTATATAGAACGAGTCTTGCAGATCGATCCAAACAATACGTCCGCCCTGACCTTGAAAAGCCAACTTCTTGGCTCAATGGGCCGTTTTCAAGAGGCACTGGCCGCCGTAGACCAGCTTGGGCAGGCCAACCCCAATAACCCGTTGGCCTGGAGCATGCGAGCCGTCCTGTTGAGCAATACGGGGCAATATCAGGCGGCCCTCGCAGCCGTCGAGCGTTCTCTTCAGTTCAACCCCAACGACCCTGAAACACTTGCCATTAAAACAAACATTCTGGCAGCGCTGAACGAGACGCCAGCAAGCAAACAAGCGCCTCCATCCACTGCCTTAAAGCATTTGCCAGGGAATGAAAAAACAGGTGGTCCGGTTTCTTTTCTCGTTGGAGCAGCTCTGCAAATCGGAGGTTTCCTCGCTGGCACAGTTGGCATGGCCCTACCCGTTCTGAAACCGACTATCCCTATTTTTGCGGGCTTCGCGCTGGCTAGCTTCGGGTTAGCGGCTCTTTGCGTCAATGCATTCAGAGGCGCATATCGTCATGGGTTCACGCGTATCTTGCTCACCCTTTTCGTCTGTCTGCTCTCTGGCGGCATCCTTGCAATTGCGTACAAATTCGGTTATACGCCTATGGTGGATATGGTGACGGCTCCAACCGCTGTGGCAACCCATCCACCAATGATCGTCTCGGTTATCCTCTTCGCTGGCTGGCTCATCGCCGCCGCCACTATACCATTACTGCTAGCAATTGTAGGCTTTATCAGTCGCCTGATCTGGCGTCGGCCAAAAAGGTGATCGCCGCCAGATCAATCGCCTAGCTGGCAACATCCGCCAGCCGCTCCCACTCCTCTAACAACTCTTCAACGCGTGCTTTGGCCTGTTCATACTCCGCCGATAATTGCGTCAGTTGAGCCGCATCCGCCTGTAATGCCGCCTGGGATAATCCATCTTCAAGGCTCTTTACCAGCGCTTCAGCCTTCTCAACGTCGCGCTCCACATCTTCTACCGTCCGTACCTTCACCTTCCCTGCCTTCTTCGTTTGCGCTTTGCCGGGCCTGGTTGCTGGCTTCGCCTCTTCCGCCACCTTCTTCTTTTCCACAGGGGCAGATGGAATATCGAGCGTCATAGGTCGCTTGTGCGTATGATATTCTGTGTAGTTCCCCAGATACGGGATCATTACGCCATCCTCAATAGCCCAGACTTTCGTTGCCAGACTATCGATAAAATAGCGGTCATGCGAGACAAAGAGCAGCGTCCCCTCAAATTCGCGCAAAACCTCTTCAAGAAACTGGCGCGATTGCAGGTCGAGATGGTTGGTCGGCTCGTCCAATATCATCAAATTCGACCCCTGGAGCGTCAGCTTTGCAAGCGCGACACGGCTGCGCTCACCGCCGCTCAGAGAGCCAATTACTTTAAACACATCGTCTCTGGAAAAGAGAAAGCGCCCCAGAAAGCTGCGTGCTCCCTCTTCGCTCAATGCGCTCACCTGACGAATCTCGTCGAGGATGCTGCGCTCCATATTCAGGCCCTCGTGCGTTTGCGAATAATAGCCGATGCGTACATTATGTCCGATCTGCGCCTGGCCGCTGATGGGGGCAAGCTCGCCGATCAAGGTACGCAGCAGCGTCGTTTTGCCAGCTCCGTTCGGCCCGATCAGGCCAACCCGGTCCCCGCGCAACAACTCTACGTCGGCAGCCCGCAGTAACACATTAGCCTCGCTGGCACTCTGGGCGGCTCCTGTATATCCCACCACCAACTTTTGTGTCGCAATAACGACCAGACCGCTGTCGGTGATTGGCGCAAACTCAAAATGCATCTCAGGAAAATCTTGCGGACGTTCAACACGTTCCAGGCGGTCCAGCAATTTCTGGCGGCCTCGGGCTTCGCGGCTGCGCTGCCCTGCTTTGTAGCGCCGAATAAACTCCTCAGTGTGAGCGATATGCGCCTGCTGGGCCTCGTATTCGCGTAAGCGCCGATCCATGCGCTCCTCACGCAGATCGAGATATTTGGTATAGTTGCCGGGATACTCCTCAATGCGCCCGAAGGCCAGTTCAATGGTACGCGACGCCACCTTATCCAGGAAGTAGCGATCATGGGCCACAATCACCATTGCGCCCTTCCAGGTAGAGAGATAGGTCTCCAGCCACTCAAGAGCTGTCAGATCGAGGTGATTGGTTGGCTCGTCCAACAACAGGAGATCGGGTTCCTGCAGCAGCAGTTTGCCGAGCGCGGCCCGCGTTTGCTGCCCTCCACTCAAATTGGTCGCGGGCGCTGCCTGCTGTTCGCGCGTAAAGCTCAGGCCATCGAGCACCTGCTCGACGCGATTTTCATAGGTATAGCCGCCTGCATGCTCGAAGCGCATTTGCAGTTCATCGTAGCGGGCCAGCATCCGTTGATGCAACGCTTCATCCTGATGAGCATCAGGAGCAGCCATCGCCTGGGCCAGCTCTTGCAACTCTCGCTCCCAGTCCTGCAATTCTGCAAAGACCGTCAACATCTCTTCGCGTAACGTGTACTGAGGATGAAAATCCGCGATCTGGGTGAGATACCCGATGCGCGTATTGCGAGCAATGGCTATCGTTCCCTCATCTGGCTCCTCACGCCGTGCCAGAACATTGAGCAGCGTTGATTTTCCCGCACCGTTGGGACCAACCAATCCAATACGATCATGCTCATCGACTTGAAAATTAAGACCTGCAAAAATTCGTTCAGCACCAAAAGATTTCCCTAGCTGTATCACACTCACAATTGGCATATGTTCTCACCTGGAATTATTTTCCTTATTAAATGCAAACTTTTTACTATAGACGAGGCATAGCCTACCATAATGCCTACCTGGATGCAAGGGAGGAGCCATGTCTGTCAGTTTGCTTTCAAGATAGGGCTTCTCTGCATTGATAGCTTGCATGGAGGTTGCACACAAGATGATAAAAGTAATGTTATAATGGGTCTAATAGCTCTGTCTGATGCCGATAGTTATCTATGGAGCATCATTAGTAGAGCCAGGCTTTCTTTACTGGCGGGGCAGAAAGCATGCTCCTCACAGAGCCTGGATAAGTAAAACTGCACGTTTTCTTGTCCTCCCTTCAGAAAAGAGTACAGAGCAAAGAAAGGAGGCGATGCATTCTTCTATTTGGCCTGTTATTTGTACAAATGGAAGTTCCATGCATCGCGTAGTGCTGAGGTGGCGAAAGAGCAGTCCCTGGACAATCTCTGGTTGGCGCAAATATTGTTCGACCTTGGAGGCGTCCAATTTGGAAATTTTACGGTGAGCGAATCCGCAGTTAGCTCACCTGTTTTTGTGAACCCCAAGGTTCTGATCAGTCATCCAACCGCATTAAGCGTTGCCAGTAAATTGATGCAACAAGAGATCAATCTGGCCCAATCGTTGCGCCGTCCACGCGTTCATCCCTTCACTATCGTGGCTGGCGTTCCGGTCGGTGGCCTGTTGCTGGCAACCGCTTATTCGCTGGAAACCAATACGCCCATGATCTATGCACGGATACGGCCAGAAGGCACTGGCAAACGAGGCATCGAGGGTCGTCCCTCTCAAGGCGATACTGCATTGATCGTTGACGACCTGATCACCAGAGGCAGTAGCGTTCTGGAAACGGCAGCCTTACTTGAAGAAAATGGCTTAAAGGTGAAAGATGTGATCGTCCTGGTTGACCGCGAACATGGTGCTGCGGAACGCTTGAGACGGCATGGCTACAATCTGATGAGTATTCTCAAATTGGATGTAATGCTCAACCATTATATGTCCAAAGGACTCATTTCAGAGGAGACCTACCGTACCTGCGCTGAATATCTGCGCGACAAGCAGGATGAACCTCACACATCACCGCTCAATCCTTTGTAGCACTGTCAAAACGGCAATAGTAAGCAAGGGCTGTCTTGTTCGACAGCCCTTCTTTTTTTAGCCAGCGCCAAACCTCATTATTTATCTTCTCTATACGGTCGGTATGCCGGAGCAGATGACGCTGCGGTCGGACCATCATACGGCTCACGCGCAACCTCATTATTCCACTTCTTGGCGATCCCCAGCAACGGCTCAATTAAATCAATTGGCAGTGGAAAGATGATCGTCGAGTTTTTCTCAACCGCGATCTCTGTTAACGTTTGCAAGTAGCGCAGTTGCAATGTACTGGGCTGCTCGCCAATGATCTTGGCCGCCCGTGCCAGCTGGGTCGAGGCCTGAAATTCTCCTTCCGCATGGATGATTTTCGCACGCTTTCACGTTCCGCCTCGGCCTGTTTCGCCATCGCACGCTGCATCGTCACCGGCAACTCGACATCTTTAATTTCAACTGCCGTTACCTTCACACCCCAGCGCTCTGTATGCTCATCAATGATACTCTGCAACTCCCGATTGATCTTATTGCGCTGTGAGAGCAACTCATCCAGCTCCGACTGACCGAGCACATTGCGCAACGTCGTTTGACCAATCTGAGTCGTTGCCTGCATAAAGTTCATTACGTTCACCACAGCTGCCGCCGAGTCTACGACATAGAAGTAGATCACCGCCGTTACTTTGATGGTGACATTATCTCGTGTAATGACCTCCTGTGGTGGAACAGTCAGGGTGACGACACGTAAATCAACTTTGATCATACGCGTAATAATGGGCGGTACCCAGAATACGCCTGGCCCCTTCGCTCCGACAAGTTTGCCTAGAATGAAGATCACGCCGCGTTCATATTCCTGCACAATACGCAGGCCGGAAAGCAAAAAGAAAATGACAATGAGGACGACAAACGCAATAAGCGTCCCAAGCAACGGGTCCATAATTGACCTCCTCTTTTATTTCTATAGGTTCCACCCGCACCAATTCATCCTTCCTTTAAAGAAGACGGTGGATGGGTATCAGTCATCAATTGGGTACGCACAGGCCGAACGTGCAAACGTAAACCATTGACGCCAGTTATAATCAGTGCAGAACCGGCGTCTGCTGAAATGGTCGGAGCGTCGAGAACAGATGCCCAGTTCTCGCCATAATAGCTCACGCGCCCTTCAGGGAGGAGCGGCGTTAAGGCGATGACCTTTGCGCCAATCATGCTCTCCTTTCCAGTAGTTGCACGCCGACGCTGCGCACGTATCAGAAAAGTTACCAGAGTAAAGCCAATAAGGCCAACAACGCCAGCAGCAGTATACACCACGATAGGATTAACCTTTGGACCATCATACGGACCGCCACTATTAAAGAAGAGCAGAGCACCCAGTATCAGCGCGATAACCCCGCCAATGGTCAACACACCATGCGCCGGCAACTGCACATCCAGCACCAGCAAGGCAAAAGCCAGCACCATCAGGGCCAATCCCGCCCAGTTGGGAGCCAGAGATCCCGCAGCGAAGAGAAACAGCAGCAGCGAGATTGAGCCAAGAACGCCAGGCAAAATCACGCCAGGATGAGAAATCTCCAGATAGATGCCAATCATCGCAATGACGAACAGGAGGAAAACAATGTTCGGATCGAGCAAGAAGGTGTACGCTGAGTCTATTAACGTCGCATTGATCTCCTGCACCTGCGCCGATGCAGTTCGCAGCGTCACCTGATGGCCAGAATTCAAGGTAATCGTCCGACCATCAACGGCTTGCAAAAGGGCTGAAAGCGTTGGCGCACCAAGATCGACGAGTTTGTTCTGTATCGCAACACTATCATCATATGCCTGCGCTTCAGTCACCATCTTCACAGCCAACGGTACGTTGCGATGATAACGATTTTGCATGCTGGTGAGCGCAGCGACAAGATCATTCTCGATCTTTGATTTAAGCGTGCTACCAATATCGCCACCGCTGCTATCTACAGGGCTGGCCGCACCAATACGCGTGGTAGGAGCCATTGCTGCAACATGGGCAGCGAGGGTAACAACTGATGCCGCCGATGCTGCGTGGCCGCCCGCAGGGGCAACATAGGCAATGATGGGTACGTTGCTTGCGAGTTCCTTCTGCTCCATTGCGTACATCGAGTCAAGGTCACCACCTGGAGAATTGACCTCGATAACCAGTGCCTGAGCACCATCCTGCTGCGCAGTATCGATGGCGCGTGTCAGCAAGCGTAACGATGCAGAATCAATTTCGCTGTTCAGTGTCACCAGATCAACGTGGAGCGATGCCGCCTGCACCGTACGGCTATCTTGAGTGAGGAGCAGCAAACCTACCATGAACGCAATTATACATAGCCAGCCGGAGATGTTTTTTGTAGAGGTATTCTTCATATATTTGTATAGAGGAAACGAAGTGATCATCTCATTCCTCCTGGCAGTAAACATCATGCATCTCATGCCTGAAGACTTGAATTACTCCATGCCTATAATAACACACATCTCTGAAAAAGGATAGAGAAAAATCGACAAATTTCCCGATTCAAATAACTTTTCGCAATAAATTATATAGCTTATTGCTATTTTTCTATCGAACAACGATTTGCATAGCTATAAGAATTATGGGCGTGGATGAGTAAGTGATGCGTTAGAAACTCATATACTTCGCCAACGCTCTGCCGCAACGACGAAACAGCGACAGTTCCAATCGAATCGGCAACCGTGCGTATCTGCTTGATATGCGGAAGTAATTCCTTATGTTCGTCTCGTAAAGGCTGCGTAACCTGTGGCATTTTTTGCTCCTTCTCCAATTTTATTTACAGTTCTTCGATAATGAAATAATCTGACTTTGCAGGCAAGACAACTTCAACGTCATCTCTCTGTCCCAGTATATGATCTTTTCACATATAAAGCTGTAACAAAAGTCTCTCCTGGATTTACTTTATTAAAGAGGATTGTGATTATTTTGTGATTTTCTTCACGCTCACCATCCTCAGCAACTGTGTATCTTCTCAAGCATCTAGAGCGTGGTGTGTATCAGGAGGGACTTTTCTTCATGTTCATCTTGCTTCGTCTCGAACCGAACATACCCATCTATTTCTAAAGATACATAGTAGAAGAAAGGCCAGGTATCAGTATTATGCCATTCGTTACGCAAAAGTTACGTTCTCAGGAAAATTTTCAGCTTCCCTTTATAGGGCGTACAAAAGAACTCCAGTTGTTCCGAGAACAGGTACTGCTCCCAGATGAACCCTCCGCACATCTCTTCTCTATCTGGGGAGCACCCGGAGTTGGTACATCCACGCTGCTCGCTCAACTCCGCAAAGAGGCGCATACCGCTCCCTTTCAGAGCCAGTGTCTGACAGCATTTGCCAATGCCCGTATGAAGAGTCCTCTGCGCATTATGATAGAGCTTGCGCACCAATTCCGCGTTGCCGGCACGCCTCTTGTCGCCTTTGAACAACTACTCAGCTATACGACAAAAATGCCAGCGCTTACCCCCTCTCTTGAGCAACAGGCAGCTCAAGTGCTTTTTGCCCAACACGTACAGGATCTCACTCAAACAGAAACACCACAGAGAACACCGATGATTGGAGGAATGTACGAGGCGGTCAGCGAAACGAACAGAACGACGTTCCTGCGCCAGCATCTGTCATTGGAAATTTATGATCTGCAAAATTTTCTCGAACGACTCGCGGTTCTTACCCGCGCCTTCATCGAAGATTTGAACTGGTTGGCAGCCACACCTGTATCATCAACGCCGGAAAGAGGAAAACGCATCATTCTTTTCCTCGATGATGTTGCTCCCACAGGCTCAGTTGCTGCATGGCTGCGCACACCAGTCCTGGCAGCATCGCTTAGCACACAGATAGTTCTGATACTGGCTGGACAGGATTCACTGGAAGCCGACCTCTCTGCGGCGTCCCCGGTCGTCTCGCTCCCTCTCCAACCACTCACCCAGGATGAAACGAGTAATTTCCTGGCAACATATGGGATCACCGATGCGGATCAGATTACGCTGCTCTGGCAAAAAACGAGCGGGCTTCCGCTCATGCTCCGTTTATTGGCACCTGTCCCATCTGGACAGCTTCATACAGATGAACCAGCAATGATCACTGGACTGCGCTGGATCGAGCAACAAGGTTCCGGGTATCGCTATCTTATTCGCTATGCCGCCTTATTTTCCCGACCGTTTCGCCCCTCTGATCTCGCCGTCTGCCCTGTATTTTCGGCAAAAGAGTGCATTCAATGGTATCGCCGTTTAATCGCTTTGCCATTTGTACAGCACGATAGAGTCACCGGAGAATATAGCTATCACCCACTCGTTCAGCAGCATCTCTCTCAGATCTTCGCGCAAGAGGCAAAACCTGCATATCAACAGGCGCGTCAGGCGTTAGCTTCCTTCTACCAGCAACAATTTATACGCATTCACCCCGCATCTTCTGATATATATCAGAATGAAACTGTAGAAGCACAGCAAGAACTGACACTCGCACTGGTTGCACAGTGGCTCAGCCTGGGCGACGAAAACAGCTTACAGCAGACCATTGTGTCCCTTCTTACGCTCATCCAACAAACACCAGATCATATGGTCCTCATAGATCAACTACATACATTTGTACAGGGTAAATCCATCTCGCTACTGCCCGATCAAAGCAAACGCGTCGCCAAACTCCTACTCACCTACAGCAGGGCCGATCTCAAAAACCCGGCGTTTCAAGCGGCCATCACAGAACTGATTGAGGCGATTGGGCAACAGACAAACGTCCCTCCATCTCTGCTGGCACATCTTTACAATAAGCGTGCGGCAGCCCTGTTGCTTCAACAACAAGCACAACAAGCATTAGAAGATAGCACACAAGCGGTCAGGCTCGATCCTGTCTGCTCCGATGCTTACCTGCTTCGAGGTATAGCTGCAACTGCGCTGGCTCTACAGACAGATGCCTTTGCAGACTTTCAACACGTCATCTCTCTTGATGCTCGTAATATCTTCGCCTATGCTTATCGCAGCCTCGTCCAAAGAGATCAAAAAGCCTATGAACAGGCGTTGGAAGACATCAATCAGACGCTTATCCTGACGCCCAATCTGCCAGAAGCGACGCTGTTCCGCAATCTGGTCTATGAGGAGATGGATAAAGCACGACGCGGACTTGGTAATTTCGATTATCAGTTGGAGCTATATCCTGACGATAAGGATGCTTATGTGCTTCAGGCGATGGCACACTCCGCCATCTGTCAGTATAACCAGGCCCTTGCATCCTTTGAGCAGGCCCTTGCCCTTGATCCGACAGACCCGCGTATCTATGCCGGACGGGGCCATATTCACCTGGAACGTGGAGACCTGGAGATGGCCCGGGAAGACCTGCTCCGCAGTTGGGAGTTGAATAGCATGGATGAGACAACAGGGATGCTCCTCATCTGGGTGCGCCTGTGCCTGGAAGAACCTGATACACAGATCAACACATTGTTGGAGCGTTTCGCAACAAGCAGTACCCAACAGGATATAGCACTTACCAGTCGGGGGATCGCGTTGATTCTTCAGCAACAATTTGCGGCAGCGTTGACTGCGCTAGAGCAGGCTCTCCAACACAATCCAGCATCCAGCGAGGCAGTATTCTGGAAGGGTCTGACTTATGCATTCCTGGAACAAGATGCAGAAGCCCTGACCGCGTTGGAGCAAGCCAGAAGCGCTGAAATGCCTGTGCCGATAGCGCTATTCGCACCATTGCGCTGGGTGGGCCAAACACGACCAGACTTCTACCAGAAGCAGCTCTTGCCTTTCCTGCAAACAGAGCGAGTATATTAGACACAGCACCCTTTTACTCTAGTTCTCAATAGCTTAGTTGTGCTCATCCCTCACCTGCTAACATATCAAGAGGGATGAGCATAAGTTCATATGAGCGAATACTTCTCAGGGTTGGACATGCACACAGATCGGCGGATGTCCGGTGTTGCCCTTCCGTTGTCCATGTGTAGGAGCAACGCGCTCAAGCGTCAGGCGGGCCGGAACCGTTTGCTCGCTCAAAGGGAATGCCAGCGCAAGCACCCCGTTGCCATATGAAGCATTGGCGCAAACGGCATTCACAGACACAGGCAACGTAATTTCACGCATATACGCTCCAACCTGCCACTCATCCAGGAAGCGCTCCTTGCCATCATGCTCTTTAAGCGTTCCACGTAAATCTCCCCGCAACGTGAGCTGTCCATCGCCACTCACTTCAACCGAGATATTTTCCGGCTCCAGACCAGGCATCGGGGTAACAACCATTAAACGATCACTCGTACCATACATGTTCACTGGAATATGTTGCTGTTTTACCTGTTCTTGCATACTCTTCTCCCTTTCGCCGTGCTATGTTTCAAGGAAAACCCTGATACAAATACGCTCCCCCGCTAAGGTCAGGAGCAGGAACGATGAAGCACCTATCCAAAACACGTCTATTCTTCATAGTATGTTTCACAACACTCGCGCATTACGCTTGCTGCATTAATGTATCTTATTATAGCTTTTACTTAAAGAGAGAGAGCCAGAGCGACAAAGTGTTTTCACCGCTCTGGCTCTCTCTCACGTGCTAGTAAGCGAGACGATCTCTCTTTACTGCAAATGTTCGGCCAATACTTGCGCCAGATGCATTACCTGAATGCGGCGTCCACTGACATCAACACCTCCGCGCAAATGCATGAGACAGCCTGGATTATCGGAGACCAGGATGTTTGCGCCCGTACTTTCTGCGTTTTTCAGCTTGTTCTTGAGAAGCCGCTCAGCTACTTGTTGGTGCTCAATCGATGTAGAGCCGCCAAAGCCGCAGCAGACATCAGATTGCGGCATCTCATGTATTTCCACGTTCAGCGTCTGCTGTAGAATATCGCGGGCTTCGGAACGCAAGCCGAGGCAGTTGCAGGATTGACAGGAGTCATGATAGGTGATGATCGTGTTCGCATCGGGACGACGCATAGCCAGCGTGACATCGCCCGGCAAGACCACGCGCCGCATAAAGCTGGTAAAGTCCACGACCTTCTCCATCAGCGCCCGCGTCCGCTGCAACCACGCCTCTTCATGCGTATCCTCGAACAGCTTGAGATAATCCTGCACGATGGTGACGACACAACTGGTGGAGGCGCTGATGATATAGTCGGCCCTGTTCTCCTCCAGTGACTTCTCAAGCATCGTGATCGTCTGCTTTGCCATCGTCAATCCATCGCGCCTATCGCCAGAATTGAGCGCAATTAAGCCGCAACAACTCTGCTGTTGGGGAAAGACCACGCGAACACCTGCCGCTTCGAGCACCTTGATCACGGCCTCCCCCATCTCTGGATAGAGCCGATCCGTCATACAGCCTGCAAAGTAACATGCCGTCAGATTCAAGCCCTGTTGCTGACCGCTACCCAGGCTATAAGTATTCTTGCGCGTTCTGACCCGATCGCGCAACGGTCTGGGGGCAAACGCAGGCAGGCTACGCCAGCTCGCCAACGAAGCCAGCGGCTTTACAAAAGGCAGTTTGCTCAACAGGCCAAAATTTCTCGTCCTGATATACTGCCCGCCACGCGTGAGCGGCCACTGCCCAACACTCGCCAATCGCGCAAACAGGCCAAACAAGCGGGGACGAGCCATCGCCCAGAAGACGATCTTCTTGATCCAGTTCAGCCCCTTCTTCTCCACCACTCGACTCCGTACATCGAGGATCAGGCTCGGCAGAGGAATCTCAACAGGAC
>JAICIM010000421.1 GCA_025928885.1 Ktedonobacteraceae bacterium
CCAACGATGAGACCCGCGCCATCTCGCGCGAAGGGATACCAAGCATGCCTCCCCAGCGGCTCAAATGCCCGATAATATTGGGATTCTGTCCAAGGCTCGCCCAGAGAATACCTTGCGGAAAAAAAGCTTGCACCTCTTTATTAAGGACGAGCGCAACAGCCAGCGAAGTCTTCCCTGCTCCATAAGCCCCTTGCAGCACAAAGGCCCCTGTATGGCTTTGCAGCCAGCGTTTACTACGCTCAAACAGGGCTTCGCGCCCAATCAGACCTTTTGTGGGCAGGCCGGAATGAAATGGAATAGTCGGATCAAAGAGAAATTGTCCTGCTAGCGTTGGCGTGAGCTTCTCCAGATGCCCTTTCCTGACATCCAGCAGTTTCTCCTGAAAACGTCCGCTTGGATACTCTGCGCCGCGCTCCCACCGACTCACAGTGATCGTGCTTGCACCGATGACACGGGCAAATTGCTCCTGGGTACAGCCCATCTGGAATCTTAGCTGCTTAATCCAGAGAGGCGAAAATTGCTCGAATTCTTTGTTCATAAAAAATATCCCCTTGCACCATGCAATTCAGCAGTAACTTTCCAGAGTAAAGAAGCGATCAGATAAGATAATAATGCCACATGTTCTTTTTTTTTGATACATCAAATGACTAGTCATAAAAACACCAGATATTAGTCATCATCATGTATAGTAAAAGCAGAAAACGGTAGAGCATGGAAAGCAGCTGGTTCCGGTTAGCAAAGATAGGGCCGCTCATCTGTTTTCACTCGTCTATTTTTCCGTGTGGTGTTTCAGATAGCAAAGACACAGCGAGAAGAAGAATATGAAGGATAAAATCCCTATTATGCTAAAAACAACCCGACAGGCAGACAAGGAAGATGCGATGATACCGATCCCATTATCAACTTATCGCGATCGACACCGAACAAGCATATTTCGCCGCTGGCTCAATAATTCGCTGTTCTTTGGCACCGGCTGCGCCACAACGCTCCTTGTCGATAATCTGACTATGCTCTTCCACACCTGCATCGCGTTGCCCTCAGAGTTTATCAGCTTCATTCAACAACCCCAGGTGGCTAATGCGATGCAAAGCATTGAGGGAATCATCCAGATCGCCAGCATTATTTTCGCCAGTTATGCCTTCTGCTACAGACGCGCCAGTACGAAAAAAGCCCGGAATCGGCCAGAAAACGAGTGAAGCGTGTCTGACAGTGATAGCGCCCTCACTGTACCTTCATGGTTATAACTTAGGTTAAAGAAGCTATGTGGAGTAAAATAAGAGGGAAAGCCTGACATTACCTACACTTCCGCACAGTATTCTCTAGAGGGGGAAAAGATACGTGACATCAGACAGGCCAGCTAGCCAGGAGACATTCGATACCTTCAAACGCTTTTACGCGGGCTTCCGCGCAGCACATACCTACCTGCTCACCTTCCTGCATGATATTGCCTCACCAACAGAGCGCACCCGCTTCGCTGCCTTGCTGCTCTATCGCCTGACCTTTCTCTATTTTTTGCAACAACTGGGGCTGCTCGACAACAATCCTCATTATCTCTACGACACGCTCAAGCACCTGCAACAACATGGTCGCGAGAACAGCTTTCTCTCTTTCTATCACCATTTACTGCTCCATCTCTTCTACGAGGCTCCCCCGACCTCCACCTTTAACGAGCTACTCGCCACCATTCCACGCTTCCACGTTGCGCTCTTTGATCTCACCACTATAGAGCCGCTCGACAACAGGCTCATACCAGACGAAGCATTTGAACAGCTTTTTGCGCTTTTCGATTCTTATAAGTGGCAGATTGATACGCAATCCGCGCCCACCACCGTTCATCCAGCCCTGCTTACCTATCTATTCGAGCAATCAATCAATAAGAAGCAAATGGGAGCATATTATACAAAAGAGGATGTCTCTGAATATATTGGCAGAAATACTATTATTGCGTATATTTTACAGACGATACAGCAGGCGTGCGCAGAAGACTTTAGACCAGATGGCTCCATCTGGCAGTTGCTGCGCGGCGATCCCGACCGCTACATCGCAAGCGCCATCCGTCGCTCAGAATATCTCCCTGCCGAGACGGAACGTGAATATGCGCAGCGTCGCACCCGCTATACTGAGCAAAAAACTATGCTCGCCGCCGGGAAGATTGTTGCTCTCAACGATTTTATTACCTATAACCTGGATATTACCTGCTTTCTGCGTGATATTATAGCGACCACCAGCAACGCTCGGCTCCTGCACGCGCTCTATCACTGCCTCGCCAGCATGAGTATTCTCGATCCCACCTGTGGATCAGGGGCCTTTCTCTTTGCCACCCTGAACATCCTCACGCCCCTCTATACGGCCTGCCTCCAACGCATGCATGCGCTGCTTGCCAGTCCTGGCTCTTATCCATCAGAGTACCTGACACAATTTCGCGAGATTTTGCAGCAGGCCGATCAATACGCCGATCCTACCTGTTTCGTGCTGAAAACGATCATCAGCAACAATATATACGGCGTCGATATCATGCCGGAGGCCACGGAAATCTGTCGCCTGCGGCTATTTCTCACATTTGTTGCCCGGCTCACCCATCCCGACGAAATCGCGCTTACGCCCACGCTCACCCTGCATATTCGCTCCGGCAATACGCTGGTGGGCTTTGTCCGCGCACAAGAGGCCGAAAAAGCTATCGCCGGTCAAATAAACCACGAACTACCCGATAGAGAGCAACAGGCATCGCTCGATGCTTATCTTGCCTCCCGATATATCGCTGAAGGGGAACAGGCGACAACAGCCATACAGCAGTGGCGCGAGAGTCATCAACCCTTCCACTGGTTTCTTGAATTTCACGAGATTATGCAGCGCGGCGGCTTCGATGTCATTATCGGCAACCCGCCCTACGTCGAATATAGCAAGGTGCGGCACATCTACCACGTGCAGGGCTATGAAACAATGACGTGCGGCAATCTCTATGCCGCCGTGATCGAGCGCTCCCTGGCGCTTTGCCGCCCCGGATCAGCGTTCCTCGGCTATGTCGTCCCGCTCAGCATCTGTGGCAGTTTGCGCTTCCACCAGCTCCGCTATATCATCAAGCAACATACGTCCGCACACTGGTTCGCCAACTTTGAGATATTTCCCTGTCGCCTCTTCGATGGCGCATTTCAACGGCTCTCTATTCTGCTCGTCAGGCATGCCATCAGGCCCGAAAACAACGCCTTTGTCACGAAGATACAGCGCTGGTACGCCTCCGAGCGCCCACATCTGATCGATCTCATTGCCTATACCAAAACGCAATGCACGCTCAATCCGCTCGTCATCCCCAAACTGGCCTCCCCGCTGCAAGAGCGCATCCTGCACAAAGTTATGAGCCAGGCAGCGGGACAGACCATCGCCACCATGCTTGCCGCTCACCCCACCGACCATTTCGTCTATTATCAGGAAGCCACCAATTATTGGACGAAAGCCATCAATTGCATTCCGTACTATAAGAAAAACGGAGCGCTGATGGCCCCGCCTCATGGCCGCTTTCTGTACGTTCACGACGCCCCGACCGCTCAGACCATGATGGCGGTCATGAATAGCTCACTCTTCTATGTCTGGTTCGCCACCTTTTCCGACGGCTTCCACCTCTCTCATACTCTGGTGAAAGCTTTTCCTGTAAGTCGCGAACTTTATGGACAACAAGAGCTGCTGCTGCTCTCGCAGGAGCTACAGAGAAATATCCAAACGCACGCCAGAAGGAGTACCAGAAACACGCGGGCAACCTCCAGACCCAATAAAGATCGGTTGCTCATCGAACTGGAAGAGTATCGTATGAGCCATTGCAAATCGCTTATCGATGCCATAGATGCGCTCCTGGCCGATCACTACGGTTTTACCTCAGACGAGCTGGATTTTATCATCCATTATGATCACAAATATCGTATGGGCAAAGACGATGGCTATGAAGAGGGATTCTCAAGCTCTACCATTGGGCAGGCTTTACAAAAACGCTCAGAAGATTTATGATGGGCCGAAGACAATTCTCCAGGCGGCTTGCCTGCATCACACAACCAGGACGCGAGATGATCCGATCCGTTGATGTAGAACGCATTACCAGACGCTTTTTTGAGCAGTTCAAAAGTGAGCGCCAGCACTTTCTCGGCGGCATCCAGGGCATTTCTTCTCCCGCCGCACATGAACGCTATACATCTCTACTCATTAATCGCCTGATGTTTCTCTATTTCATCCAGCAGAAGGGCTTCCTTGCCAGCGATCCCCACTATCTCGCCCATCGACTCGCCCTCACCCAGCAGCACGCACCTGATACATTTTATCGCCGCTTCCTGCTGCCCTTATTTCATGAAGGGTTGGGAGCGCAGACCCATTCGCCCGCAGTCCAGCGCCTCTGTGGCACGATCCCCTACCTGGATGGCGACCTCTTCACGCGCCATGAGATCGAAGCTCAGTATTCCGCGATCCACATCGACGATGCCGCCTTTGCGCAACTCTTTGCCTTCTTTGACACCTATCAATGGCAGTTGGACGAGGCTTCACCCCAGCAGAAGAATGTTCTGCATCCTGGCATTTTAGGCTATATTTTTGAAAAATATATTAATCAACAACAGATGGGCGCATATTATACAGAGGAAGATGTTACAGAATATATCGCCCGCAATACAATCATTCCAGCGCTCTTTGATCGTCTCACGCCACGCTATCCCGTCCTCTTCAGTGTAACAGGGCCGTTCTGGCGTCTGCTCAAGCAGCACCCTGAGCGCTATATCGCCCCGGAAGTTGGTTGCGCTCACTATCATCCAGGTGAGACGACGCGCGACTATCGCAACCGCCGCACCCGCTATAGTATGCTGATCGAGCAGATCACGACAGGCAAGCTACACAGCATCGATGATTTCATCACCCATAACCTCGATCTGTGCCGCTTTGCGCTGGATGTCATCACAAATCTGGAGGATATGCGCTGCGTGCAGGCCATCTATGAACAGTTGCAGCAGCTCACTATCCTCGATCCGACATGTGGCTCGGGAGCCTTTCTTTTTGCAGCACTCAATATCCTCGAACCGCTCTATACTGCCTGCCTCCAGCGCTCAGGTGCCGCACCGGGCCGCTATAGCATCCTCAAAACGATCATTACACGCAATCTGTACGGCGTTGATCTGATGGCGGAGGCGGCAGAGATTTGCAAACTACGCCTCTTTTTGAAGCTGATCGCACAAATAGAGCGAGTGGAAGCGATCGAGCCGCTGCCCCATATCGACCACAATATTCGCGCCGGCAATGCTCTGGTCGGGCTACTCACAAGCGCTAATCCAGCGGCTGAACGGGTCACCCTCGATCAACAGCTCGCCCGGGCGTACGCGCTTGATCCCCAGGACGCCTCCGCCTTCACCGACTGGCAAGAGCGCCATCAACCGTTCCACTGGTGCAGCGAGTTCGCCGCTATTCTCGCTCGGGGCGGCTTTGATGTCATTATCGGCAACCCGCCCTACGTTGAGTACGATCAGAAAAAGTTTTCCTATCGCCTGCTCGATTTTACGACGCTCGCCTGCTCCAATCTCTATCCCTGTGTGATCGAGCGCAGCCAGCAATTGCTCAATCCAGATGGCCGTCAGGGCATGATACTGCCGCTGGCCGCCTTCGCCACCAGAAACATGATCCCCTTTATCGAAGGGTTCCGGCACTGGTTTCCCTGCACCTGGCTCTCTTTTTACCATTTCCGCCCGGCCATGCTCTTCTCCGGCGGCAAAGTCGCCAGCATTCCCACCGCCATCTATCTTGCCAGAACCGCCGGGCCGGAACAACGCTTCAGCACCGGTGTGATGAAATGGTCAGCGGAGGAACGCCCTCTACTCTTTCCACTCCTCTCCTATTGTCGGATCACAGCACCACACGATCCAGACAACCGCTATTACTACCCCAAATTTGGCTCAAACATAGAAAATAGCATCATGCGCAAAGTGTTGCAACACCAGAAAGTCAGCAGCTATCTGGTGAAAAACAGGGCAGCGCTATCCACACGCTCTATGTCCTATCGCTCGGCAGGTGGCCTTTACTGGAAAATATTTGTGAACTTCCCCTGGCCCTATCACACCACCTCTAACAAACAATGCACTTTTCAGCCTCAATACGATTGCGATACCTTTGTGGCGCTGTTCAATAGCTCGCTCTTCTGGTGGTACTATACCGTCACGTTCGATACCTTCAATCTGAAAGACTATATGCTCTTCGGCTTCCGCTTTACGTACCCACAAGATCCCGCCTTCTTGCACGCCTTGAAGACGCAATGCCAGGACCTGATGGCCGATTTTCAGAAACATGCACAGCATCTCAAACGGGGCAATACTGGAAG
>JAICIM010000762.1 GCA_025928885.1 Ktedonobacteraceae bacterium
TGCGCAATGAGACTGGCAGCACGCCGATCTTTGCGGTTGACAGGGAGAAAGTTGAGCAGGCATACGAGGCGCTCAATACGCTAAGGAGCGATTATAAAACGCTGCTCGTCTATCTCCCCAATCTGCGTGCGGCCTGGACGGGACAGCGCGAGGCGCTGAGCCAACTGAGCAAAGATCGCCGCGACGAAATGAATGCAGAGCTTGTCAAGCGGCGCAATAGCGATGCGCTCACCAGGAGCAAGGCACAGTTGGAGGCGCTTGAGCAACTGGCCCGGTCCCAGGATGCCACCAATATCGAGGAGATGCTCCAGCAGTTGACATCCTGGAAGACGCGCCAGCTTAGCCTCCCGAAAGACCTGCAAGCGGCGCGGACGGATCAGACGCGGGCTGAGACCACACAAGAGAGTCAGCAGCAGAGCAATAGAGAGGCACAGGCCAAACTGAGCAAGGCACAACAACGCCGTGATGCCACTCTTGCGCAATTTCGCCACATTCTCACCTTCTACCCGGTCGAGATTCTGGCTGATATCCTGTCCAACATCAAAGACAACACCGTTGATAGTGCATCGCTGTATCGGCTCATAGGCGAGCCTGTAGAGCCAACTGAAGATGCCTATACGGTCCTCAAAGATGCGTTGACAACGAGAGAAGGCAGGGCGAGGAACGAGCTTTCCCAGGCGTTTGTCGAGGTCAGCAGCCTGTTGCACGAATATGGGCCGCACCTTGATGATTCCGGCATCATCCGTTTTACCAACGCCGAAAACGCTAACGCCTACGAGCTGCTCAGTAGGCTGGGAGAGGAGATTCGCCAGCATGAGCTGCTATTGGAGGCCAAAGAGTACGAGCTGTTCCAGAATTTTCTCTTGAAAGAGATGGCGAATACCGTTGGCACGCGCTTAACTGATGCCGAAGCCTGGGTTCAGCGCATGAACAACATTCTTGCCAGAGCTATGTTTATTGGAGAGCGCTATCGCCTGAAATGGGTACTCAAGCCGCACGATCCCGCCCGCCCGGGCAGCCATCTTGCGCAATATCGCGACGTGCTACGCAAGCAGGCTGAGACTTACAACGAAGAGACGATCGCCGCACTGGTGCATGCTTTCCGGCAAGAGATCGCGACGCTGCGCAGCCAGCAGAGCAGCAGCACGACGACATTTTCCGAAGGACTGCTGGGCATCCTCGACTATCGCCGCTGGTTCCAATTCGAGATCGAGGTGCTGCGCCCCGACGACACGCCGCAACGGCTTACCAACAAATTCTTTCGCAAGGGTAGCGGCGCAGAACAGTACATCGCGCTGTACATCCCCTTCTTTGCAGCACTCTCGGCCCTCTATGAGAGCGCTGGCAAGGGTGCGCCCCGGCTCATCGCGCTGGATGAAGCCTTTGATAAGGTCAGCACCGCGAACACCCGCAAATTGCTGAACTTTTTAGCGGAGCAGAACTTTCAATGGATCATGAGCGGGCCACATGTGACGGGCGAAGGGGCGATGCTGCCGGCCTGCGTCAAATATACCATGTTCTGCCGCAAAGGAGATGAGCTTGCCGCCGGTTTTCCTTCGTTCTGGAGCAATAATCCCGCCATTGCAAAAGAGGTGCGGGTGCAGCAATGAGCCAGGAATCGCCTCAGTTGCACAAAGCGCTTGTCTTTTTCCAGCAACCGGCCTGGATGCGACTGCTTGAAGCGCTCTACCAGAAATACATCGCGCA
>JAICIM010000158.1 GCA_025928885.1 Ktedonobacteraceae bacterium
CCCCTGTCAGGACCATAATAAAATTTTGTGAATGCAAGTCTCATTTACGTGACACCCATGTTAGAACCTGCTATACTAAAAAGTGCATTCCGACAACAAACATTTGATGACCAATTTTTTTATAACAGGGGAGTTCGCGCATGAGCAAGATTAAGATGCGGTGCATCACTTGCGGCAAGTGGTTTCAGTCGGCAAATGCTAAAGAAGTAACTTGCCCCGATTGCACACAGAAAGCCAGAAAAGAAAAACTGGCGTCAAAAAATACACCACCGCCAGGAAATAGAGCGGCAGGACCAAACGGGCCAGCTCCAACGAGCCGCCCCGTTGCACCTCCTCCCAAGCCCAAACCAGCACAAAGCAACACGAGCCACTGGTTTGATAGCCTCGACGACGTGAAAGTTGGACAACCTGACCAACCGGCACGTCCTCCTAAACTACCAACCTCCCCTGCATCACGCGATACCTCGGGTGGGCAGCAAGGGGGATTTCGCGGCCCCGGTCAGCGCCGTGACGACCAGCAGCAGCGCGGCCCCGGTGCTTATCGCGAAAATGACCGTGGTCCTGGGGGTTATCGTGAGAATGATCGCGGCCCCGGCGGCTATCGCGAAGGCGGGCGCGGTCCTGGCGCTTACCGTGAAGGTGGGCGCACTCCCGGCAGCTATCGTGAGGGCGGGCGCACCCCTGGCAGCTATCGCGAAGGCGGCGGCTATCGTGAGAATGATCGCGGCCCCGGCGGCTATCGCGTGGGCGGAGGCAATGGCCTCTCTTCTACACTGGGCCAGCGTCCCCGCCAGCCAATCGAAGGCGGTTTTGGGCGTCCTCCACACGAGCGAGGACCACGACCCGGCGGCCCCGGTGGACCACGGCCAAAGGGCAAAGGCAAACCAGCCCGACCAGCAGGACCACCCAGGCCCAAAAAAGAGAAGACGCCACCACCACAGCCATTCCAACCCACTCCTGAGCAGGTGGCACAGGTCGAGCTACGCTATACAGAACTGGCAACGCCAAGCGAGTTTGATGGTATCCGTACCCAGATCGCCAAAGAGTTGGGTATCCCCAAAAAGGCCGTCAAGAAGATCGTCAAGGAATTTCGCGATAGCCAGCATATTCCTAGCTGGTGGGAGGTACAGACCTATAAGGGCAGCACTGAAGAACTGGAAAAGATCAAAGCCCTCTACGAACCGTTCCTGCCTGTACCACCTGTGGGCGTCCATAAACAGCTTGCGGACCAGCTCAACTTTAAGCCGGGTGAGGTCTATCAGGCCATCAAAACGATCCGCCAGGAACTGAACCTGCCACAGTACAACGATCCAACACTGCACGAGGAAGAACTCGCACTCATTCGCGAGGCCAGAGAGCAGCAAAGAGCAGCGGCAGAGCAGGCTAAAGCGGAAGCAGCAGCAGCTAAAGCAGCAGAGCAGGCTGCCAGCGAAACGCCAGCCCAGGCAGCAGAAGAACCAACTCCTGTTGAAGTTGCGGCCAGCGTCGTCGTTGAGCAGACAACAGTTAGCGCGGCACCAGCTAGCGAGAATAGCTCGGAGACCGCCGAATAGCATCACAGCAATCGCAGCAACTGGTGGGAAGCTTTCTCAGGTTTTCCCACCACTTGTGCGCCATCTCAGGTATCACTATGTTGTGAGGTTTTTATGGAGAATTGTCTTTTTTGTAAGATCGTACAGGGCCAGATTCCCGCTGATATTGTGTACCAGGACGAGGATGTGGTGGCCTTTAAAGATATCAATCCCCAGGCTCCCCAGCATCTTCTGATTATTCCCAAGCGTCATATCGCCTCGATGGCGGACCTGACGCCGGAAGACGGCCCGGTCTTAACACATATATTTATCGTCGCTCAGAAGCTGGCCCATAAGCTCAATCTGGATGAGGGCTATCGCTTCGTCACCAACGTTGGTCCCCACGCCGGGCAATCCGTCTTTCACCTGCATTTTCACCTGCTCGGCGGTCGCGAACTTGGGTGGCCTCCAGGCTAAGCACGTAATAGCTAGCAACAGGGTATCTTTTCTCGCCATTATCATCCATACAATAAGCGAGCGGAGATACCCTCTCTCTTTTATTTCCCGAAATACAGCTACATCAATAAAGGTCGGTTCATGCGTATCGCAATAGATTATACGGCGGCAATTCGACAGGGAGCGGGCATTGGCACCTATGTACGCAACCTTGTCGCAGCAATGCTGGAGCAGGATCAGAGCAACCAGTATACCCTGCTCACCAGCGGTCACCCAACCCCAGAGCATCCCTTCCCCAAAGCCGCAAACGTACGCGGGCGGAGCATCGTTATCCCTGATCGCTACCTCAATATCCTCTGGTATCGCTTGCGTGCTCCTCTGCCCGCCACCCTGTTCACCGGTCAGACCGATATCTATCATGGCCCCGATTTCGTCCTCCCTCCACTTGGCCGCTCCGTCCGCAAGATAGTGACGATCCACGATCTGGCCTTTCTCGAACATCCCGAGTATGCCGTCCCCTCGCTGGCTGCATATCTACGCAAGGTGGTGCCGGACGCTATCAAGAGGGCCGATGTGATCGCCACCGTCTCACACGAGGTCAGCCGCACGCTGGTCAAGCATTTTCAGGCGCCGCAGGAGAAGCTCACCGTCGTCCCCAATGGCGTTGCTCCACACTTTCGCCGCATTACCGATCCCGTGCTGTTAGGTGCCACAAGCAATAAGTATCATTTGAAACATCCACTTGTCCTGGCGGTTGGCACAATGGAGCCGCGCAAGAACCATCTCGGCCTTATCAAAGCGTTTCATCAGGCACAAAAACGCAAGCATGGTCCCGCGATGCTGGCGATTGCTGGCGGCGAGGGCTGGCTCTATGAGGAGACGCGCAATCTGGTGGCCGAGTTGCAACTGGAACGCAAAGTACGCTTCCTGGGTCGGGTGAGCGAACTGGAACTGATCACGCTGTACAGCATGGCCGATGTCTTCGCCTTCCCCTCGTTTTTTGAGGGCTTTGGCATCCCGCCGCTGGAAGCGATGGCCTGTGGCGCTCCCGTGATTACCTCCAATACGTCGTCGCTGCCAGAGGTTGTGGGTGAGGCTGCTCTCCAGGTCGATCCACACGATATCGATGCTCTGAGCAAGGCCATCCTGCGCCTGCTTGATGATAAAGGACTACAGGAAGAGCTAAGACAAAAGGGCTATGAGCAGATCAAACACTATGCCTGGGCCGCGTCGGCTCGTAAAATGTTGACTATCTATCAAAAGCTCTATAACGGGGAGACCGTGTTCACAGACAACGAGGTAGTCACGAATGAAAATCGGCATTAATGCAATGTTCTTTCAATATCCTGCCACAGGTAGTGGACAATATATGATGCATCTATTGCAAGCTTTAAGTGAAATTGATACAGAAAATGAATATGTTTTATTAGGTCCACAAGAATTTGAAGAGGCCCGCAACGCCAATGGCTCGAACTTTCCCTATCAGGTTCAGCCTGTTCCTGGCTTTGCGCAAAGTAATGAAAATGTTGAAAAACTGCTATGGGAGCAGGTGACAGGCCCGGCGGCGGCTCGCAAGGCAGGGGTCGATGTCTTCCACGTCCCCTATTTCGCTCCACCGCTGTTGCCGCGCACCCCAACGGTCGTCACGGTTCACGATGTCATCCCTATGCGCCTCCCGGCCTATCAACCCGACGCCAAAGTCAAAGCCTATATGAGACTGGTCTCGCAGGCTGCCCGCAACGCCAAACTGATTATCACCGTTTCGCAACACGCCAAACAAGACATTATCGACGCCCTCAAGATACCGGAGGAGCGGATTCGTGTCATCTATGAGGCAGCTGGTGAGGAATACCAACCGGTGCAGGACCCCGCAACGCTGGCAGCGGCACGAGCACGCTATGATGTTGGCAAACGCTACATCTTCTACCTGGGCGGGCTGGATCAGCGCAAGAACGTGCCACAACTCGTACGCGCCTTCGCTCACCTCTATCGACAGATCGGCGATCCCAACCTGCAACTGCTCATCGCGGGCAATCCCGACAAGCACAAGGGGCCACTCTTTCCCGATCCCCGGCCCGTCGCGGCAGACCTGGGCATGAGCGGGCAGATCGTCTATCGCTTTATTGAAGAGGAAGACAAGCCAGCGATGTACAGCGGGGCCAGCGCGTTTGTCTTTCCGTCGCTCTATGAAGGCTTTGGTCTGGACCCATTGGAGGCGATGAGCTGTGGCGCTCCGGTGGTCTGCTCCAATCGCACCTCGCTGCCCGAAGTTGTCGGAGATGCGGCGCTTACGGTCGATCCCGAAAATACACAGGAGCTGGTGGCAGCGATGCGCCGTGTGCTGACGGACCCGGAGTTGCAAAGCGATTTACGCGCTCGTTCGCTCAAACGCGCAGCCCAATTTAGCTGGCAGAAAGCGGCACGAGAAACCATTGCCGTCTATGAAGAGACGCTGCAAAGAGCGAAAAACCAGAAGAAGAGGTAGGAGTAATCCACATGCGCGTACTGATGATTTCTAAAGCGCTGGTCGCAGGCACATCGCAGCGCAAGCTGGAAGAACTGGCGAAATGTCCAGATGTCGAACTAACGTTGGTCACGCCACCCTACTGGAAGCACGACGACGGCAGCACATTGACGCTAGAACGGCTCTACACGACCGGGTATCGCATGATCGAAACGCCGATGGCGCTGAACGGCAACTATCATTTGCATTACTATCCACAACTGGGCAAGATCATGCGCGAGGTGCGACCGGAGGTGGTGCATATCGATGAGGAGCCGTTCAACTTTGCGACGCTCCAGGCCATGTTTCTCGCCACGCAGCAGAAAGCACGCGCCCTCTTCTTCACCTGGCAGAACCTCTATCGCCAGTATCCCCCGCCGTTTCGCCAGTTTGAACTCTACAACTATCGCCACACCGCAATGGCGCTGGCTGGCAATCGCGACGCAGCAGAGGTGCTCAAACGCAAGGGATATCGCGGGCCGGTGCGCATCATTCCACAGTTCGGCTTCGATACCGATATCTATCGCCGCAGCGCTCCCCGTTCTCCACGACAAGAGGGTGATCCCTTCACGCTCGGCTTTATTGGCCGCTTGATCGAGGCAAAAGGGCTACCGCTGATCGTTGAGGCGCTCACGATGTTGCCCGAATACTGTCAGGCCGTCTTTATCGGCAACGGGCCAATGAAAAGTGAGCTAGAGGAGCAGGCGGTGCGACTGGGTGTGACGGAGCGCGTGATCTTTCAGCCGGGCGTGCCAACCTACGAGGTGCCGCGAGAGCTGGAACGCTTCGATGTCCACGTCCTGCCCTCGCTGACCCGCACTAACTGGAAAGAGCAGTTTGGGCGCACCCTGGCCGAGGCGATGTCATGCGAAACGCCGGTAATTGGCTCCAACTCTGGCGAGATCCCCTATGTCATCGGCGATGCTGGCCTGGTCTTCGCAGAGGACAACGCACAGGAATTGGCCGCCAGTGTGCGCAAATTGCTCGATGATCCCGCACTCTATGCTGATCTGGCCCAACGTGGCCGCCAACGCGTGCTGGACAACTACACCCAGGAGCAGATCGCCAGACAGACCTATGGGGTGTATCAGGAGATGCTGGCGGGAACACACCCGTAATGCAGCAATTAAACTACCTCATCCTTATCACAACGGTAAGCGGCACAAAATGGTATAATAGATAACTGCACAGTAGAAATTCAAAACTCCGTCGCCATTTCAGCAACGTTTGCCGTCTGTCTGGCTGGCTGCCCGGAGTGGTGACATACCGAAGCTTGAAAGGATTTACACTGTATGGCTGTTCAACCAGATGTGGCATTGATCCCCAGAGATGTCCTATTCGGCAATCCCATGAAGACCAGCCCACGCATCTCGCCCGATGGCAAGCGACTGGCCTATTTAGCACCCGTCAACAACGTTCTCAACGTCTGGGTCGGCGATATCGGCAGCGACAACTACCAACCGGTCACGTCGGATACGGATCGCGGCGTGCGCTTCTATATGTGGGCCGCCGACAATACCCATATCCTCTACATTCAGGACGTGGGCGGCAACGAGAACTGGCGGCTCTATGCCACCCATATCGGGACCAGAGAGACGCGTGATCTGACACCCTTCGACAATGTGCAGGCTCAGATTATCGAACACGACAAACATTTTCCCAACGATCTCATCATCGGCCTGAATAAAGAGAATATCCAGGTACATGATGTCTATCATCTCGACCTGACGAGCGGCGAGTTGACGCTGGTGGCGAAAAATCCTGGCAATATCGCTAGCTGGACGGTTGACACTCAATTGAATGTACGCGGAGCCGCCGCCGCTACTCCCGATGGTGGACTCGAATTGCTGGTGCGCGACAATGAGCAGGACGAGTGGCGCAAGCTGATAACCTGGAGTTCTGACGATGCCCTCACCAGCGGTCCCGTCGCCTTTACCGTCGATGGACAATCCCTCTACCTGCAAGATTCGCGCGACGCCAACGCCAGCCGCCTCACCAGGCTCAATCTGGCAACCGGCGAAAATACGGTACTGGCCGAAGATCCACAATATGATGTGGGACATGTGATGATCCATCCCGATACCCGCGAGGTGCAGGCAGTCGCCTTTAACAAAGATCGCGTCGAATGGCAGGTCCTCGATCCCTCCATCCAGATCGATTTCGACCGCATCCGCGATATCCGCGAGGGCGATTTCGCGATTGTGGGGCGTGATGACGCCGACGACACCTGGATCGTTGCCATCACGGTCGATAATGGACCAGCCGCCTTCTACTCCTATGACCGCAAAAATCAGCATGTGCAGTTTCTCTTTGCCACGCAACCGGCACTGGAAGAGTATGCGCTGGCCCATATGGAGCCGATCTCCTTCACCTCGCGCGATGGCCTGACCATTCATGGCTATCTGACGCTTCCCGTTGGAGTCGAGGCCAAAAATCTGCCGCTGGTTTTGAATGTGCATGGCGGTCCCTGGGGGCGTGATGGCTGGGGCTACCGACCGGAGGCACAATGGTTCGCCAATCGTGGCTACGCCTGCTTACAGGTCAATTTTCGTGGCTCAACCGGCTATGGCAAAGAGTTCTTGAATGCCGGCGATAAAGAGTGGGGACGCAATATGCACAACGATCTGGTCGATGCGGTTCACTGGGCCATCGATCGTGGCATCGCTGATCCCAAAAAAGTTGCTATCTACGGCGGCTCCTATGGCGGCTATGCGGCGCTGGCCGGGGCAACCTTTACGCCCGACCTCTTCTGCTGCTCCGTCGATATCGTCGGTCCCAGCAACCTCATTACCCTGATCAAAACCATTCCTCCCTACTGGTCCACCTTCCTGGCAACGTTCCATAAGCGCGTCGGCAACCCGGACACGGAGGAGGAATTCTTGAAATCACGTTCGCCGCTCTTCAAGGCCGATCAGATCAAGATTCCGATGCTCATTGCTCAAGGCGCGAATGATCCACGTGTGAAGCAGGCGGAATCAGAACAGATCGTTGAAGCGATGAAGAAGAACGGCGTAGACTATGAATACATGCTGTTCCCGGACGAGGGGCATGGATTTGCCAAACCTGAGAACCGGATCAAATTCTATGCCGCCGCCGAAAAGTTCCTGGCGCAACATCTCGGTGGTCGCTATCAGGAAGCCTCGTAGTTAGAGCACGACAAAAGGCGTTGTGGGAGCTTTGCCCGTTCCATATAATGGGCCTGGCTCCCGGTCAATCCTATGCAGGAGGTGTGTTGTGATTGGTGATGATCCCATGATGGTGTTCGCGGGCAGTGGGAGTTGGCAGCTGACGGCGCGTATTTGCGACTATCTCCACATCCCTCAAGGCAAAAACGAGACGCTCCACTTCTCCGATGGCAATACATTTGTGCGCATCCAGGAGAATGTACGGGGGCGACGAGTCTATGTTGTGCAATCAACCGTCTTTCCCACCAACGATAACTTTGTCGAGCTGCTCTTCTGGATCGACGCCTTTAAACGCGCCGGAACTGAGTCGGTAACGGTCGTGATCCCCTACTTCAGTTATGCCAAAGGCGACAAGAAAGACGAGCCACGCGTCTCCATTCGCGCCCGCGTCTGTGCCGATGCCATCGAGGTTGCCGGAGCTGATCGCGTGGTGACGATGGACCTGCATGCCCCACAAATTCAGGGCTTCTTTCACCGCCCGGTCGATAATCTTTATGCGCTGCCAACAATGTGCGAACGGATCAAGGCGCTCAAGCTCAATAATGTGGTGATCGTCTCGCCGGATGTTGGGTTCGCCAAACAGGCCCGCCGCTATGCCTCCTGCCTGGGCGTCTCCATCGCCATCGCCGACAAAGAGCGGGTCGCGCACGATGAGAATGCGGAGGTCTTGCAGATCATCGGCAGCGTTAAAGATCAGACGGTGGTGGTGGTCGATGACTTTCTCACTTCCGGCGGCACCCTCGCCAGCGTCTCCGAAAAGCTGATCGAACATGGCGCAACGGAGGTCTATGCTGCCGTGACGCATGGGGTGCTGACAGCTGGCTCTGTTGATCGCATCGATCGCAGCCCGATCAAGAAGCTGTTCATCACCGATACGGTCGAAAATCAGCCGGTGCAGTTCTCGGAGAAAATTGAGGTGATCTCGGTCGCGCCGCTGTTTGCCGAAGCCATCAAGCGCATTCATAACCGCGAGAGCATCAGCGAGATGTTCCGCTACTGACCCTCTTCACCCCCAGGTTGCGCAGAGGCCGATCTTTTCTTGACAAAGTTAGACAAGAAATATTAAAGTTATATACAACAAGCCTTTTTCAGATGTTTTTTGAGCGAAATAAAGTATAAACCATACCTGTCGTCACCAGCTATAAAACGAACGGATAGGCGGCGCGACAGAGGGAAACAAGCATGAATTGTTTGAACACAATGGCACCGTGCGATGAAGATATACTCAAAGATGTCCTTGATGAGACCCCTTTATCACGGGAGGCGCGGGTCCACATCGAGCAATGCCCAACGTGCCAGCAGCGTTTAGCCAATTATAAAGATATCAACGCTTTCCTGATCTCAAGCCTCTACCGGCATGAATGCCCGGACAGTATGCAATTAAGCCTTTATTGCGCTGGTGAACTCTCGAAAGAAGAAAGCACCCCAATTACTGCCCATCTACGTGTATGTCCCCTCTGTGCGCAAGAAGTCGCGGATACACGGCGCTTTCTGACCGAAACAGAACTGACGGACGGCCCAACGGAGACGCTAGAGGAGACGGTTCGCCGCATCGTCGCCACGTTGTTGCCACCGCCACCAGCCCTGGTGGTACGCAATACAGCAAAAGCAACGGGCTGGCCGCGCCAATACCGGGCCGAAGCCTACTCGCTGCTGCTTGACCTCTCCGCAGACAAGCAAGAGAAGTATACGCTCATCGGCACCCTCACCCACCAGAACGAGACGATCTCGCTGGAGATGTTTGAGGGGAAAGAGGTGGAGCTACACCTGCTTGCCGACAACGATCAGCTTTACCGGCCCATTGCATCCACGCAGATCGATGACATGGGCAGCTTTGTCTTGCACGCCATCTCAGCCGGGACGTATCGCCTGCTGGTTAATCTAGACGATTGTGAGTTGGAAGTGGATGGGTTGCCGATTACCGTGTCGCAAAAGGTGCGCTGATCGGTCTACTCACCGCGCCTCACGCCAGTAATGCGAACCATCTCGCGTGCGTTGAAGATAGGCGTAATCACACAATACGCGCCGCACAGCTGCCGAATCGTTAAAGACGATATAACGATCGAGCAGTTCGTTGACCTCTTTTTCGGTATATGAACGGCCCTCCTCAAACGCAGATGCCAGATAGCCAAGAATAACATCTCTGCTCTCTTGCTTGCTGAGAGGCCAGCTATTCACGCGCCCACGCATATCCAGATAGTGCTCAATCTCCGGCTCTCTAGCCGCATAGCGCTCACGGGTACGCTCAACATCGGGATCTTCCATAAACATCGTCTTTTTCTCTCCATACATAATTGTGTGCAACGCAACAACCACTTTCTATTAAATCACATATATTTGCTCACTCAGTGGAAGATTCGGCCCTTGCTTTCTCGCAACAATCCGGCACATACTTACATATATACGTGTATCGACGCTCCCCTGCTAACAGTGGAAGTGTCATCGTCTTATGCAAACGATGCGAGTTTGTGCAAGAGGAGGAGGATACGTGAAACGCGTTGGTTTCCAGTTGAAGGTCCGGCAAGATCTGATCGAGGACTACAAAAAGCGACATCAGACGGTGTGGCCGGAGATGCAGGATGCCCTGAGACGCGCAGGCTGGCACAATTATTCACTCTTTATGCAGCCAGATGGCACCATCTTTGGCTATGTCGAGGTCGATGAGAGCTTTGCTCAGGTGCTCGACAACATGGAGCATGAAGAGATCAATCTGCGCTGGCAAACCTATATGGATGGCTTCTTTGAGATTGCACCCGGATTGCGGGCCGATCAAGCCATGCTCGAACTCGAAGAAGTTTTTCATCTCGACTAGAAGGAGTCTATCATGCAAAAATCGAAAGTGGGAGTTGGCGTTATCGGGGTTGGCGGCATTAGTAGCTATGTTCACCTACCAGGGCTGCAACTCTGCCCTGATGCGGAAATTGTCGCATTTTGTGATAGCAATGCTGATCTACTAAAACAAAAGGCAGCACAGTATCACGTTGACCATATTTTTACGGACTACCACGAGCTGCTGCAAGATCCAGCCGTCGATGCGGTCATCGTCGCCACACCAACAGTCATGCATGCCCCGATCGCGCTGGCCGCCATCGCAGCTGGCAAACATGTGCTGGTTGAAAAGCAGTTGGCGATGAACTATGCCGAGGCGGTCCAGATGTACGAGGCGGCTCAACAGGCCGGTGTGGTCCATATGACGGCCTTCACTTATCGCTTTGTGCCTGCGATGCGCTATCTCAAATATTTGCTGGGCAAAGGCACGATCGGGCTGCCACGCCATCTGCGGGTTGCTCGCTTGCAGGAGGTGCGCGACACATCGTTGGGTTGGCGACAAAACCGCGCTCTGGCTGGCACCGGTGAGGTTGGCGATATGGGGGCGCACCGTATCGACTTCTGCCAGGATCTCATCGGCCCCATTGCACGTGTGGTCAGCCTGACGCGGACGTTTATCCCTGAGCGTGCCGGAGCCGATGGCAAGCCGCTTCCCGCCGATGTGGAAGATTTCGCCATCTTTCTGGCCGAATTTGCCGAGGGCGTTGGCGTTGAGCAGGGCGCGGCAGCCAATTTTGATTTGAGCAAGGTGGCTAAGGGGCGCGAAGCTGGTGGGCGCAGTCTCGACGAGTTCGAGGTCTACGGCACCGAAGGAACGCTAATCTACCACCTGCATCTCCCCCACGAGATTATGATCGGCAAGCCCGGCGGCAAGATGGAAAGCGTTCCGGTGCCAGCCGAATTTCTGGTCTATCCCGGCTCCCCGCGCGATCCCTCAGCAGGCGAACCAACCACTGTTTTCCGCTATGATGAGGATTTCGCGTTCATCTACAATATTCTACACAGCAAGACCGATATCCCCACCTTCTACGATGGCATGCGTACACAGGCGGTCATCGACGCGGTGATGCAATCAGCCCAGGAGCGGCGCTGGATTGATGTCGCCGATGTGCCAGCCGTGACAACGCCGCTTGCTGCCAGCACAAAGGTGTGATAGGACAAAATTAGATATATAGAGCAAAAGCGTCTCGTTGTGGGGCGCTTTTGCCCATAATTCAGATCCTCGAAATGTCGTAGCCGCGGGGGGGGGTGGGGGGGGGGGTCGAGGGGGAAAAGATATTCCAAAAAGCCCCAGAAGAGAAAGGCA